>NZ_QPND01000010.1:0-146583 GCF_003344565.1 Saliphagus sp. LR7
CCTGGACGTCCCATGCCGTGTTGGACGTCGAACCCGACGATACGTACTGGTGTGCCGCGGACATCGGCTGGATCACCGGGCATTCGTACATCGTCTACGGTCCGCTCGCGTTGGGGACGACGAGCGTGATGTACGAGGGCACGCCCGATTACCCCGAGAAGGATCGGCTCTGGGAGCTCGTCGAGAACTATGGGGTCGACATCTTCTACACGGCACCGACGGCGATTCGGGCGTTCATGAAGTGGGGCCAGGACTACCCCAAAGAACACGACCTTTCGTCGCTCCGGTTGTTGGGCACCGTAGGCGAGCCGATCAATCCTCGCGCCTGGAAGTGGTACTACACCCATATCGGTGGCGAGGAGTGTCCCATCGTCGATACCTGGTGGCAAACCGAAACCGGCGGCATGATGATCACCACCCTCCCGGGCATCGGCGAGATGAAGCCGGGATCGGCGGGCCCGCCACTGCCCGGCATCGACGCCCGGATCGTCGATTCGGGCGGCGAAGAGGTCGAGGCGGGCGACGCGGGCTACCTCACGGTCGACAACCCCTGGCCGGGGATGTTGCGAACGCTCTACAACAACGACGAGCGCTTCCTCGAGGAGTACTGGCGCGAGTATTCGGATCCCGACGCCGACGAGTGGGTCTACTTCCCCGAGGACGGCGCCAAGATCGACTCGGATGGGTATATCACCATCCTCGGGCGCGTCGACGACGTCATCAACGTCTCCGGGCACCGACTGGGCACGATGGAGATCGAAAGCGCCATCGTCGGCACCGAGGGCGTCGCCGAAGCCGCCGTCGTCGGCGGCGACCACGACCTCAAGGGCGAAGCGGTGTATGCCTACGTCATCGTCGAGGACGACTACGAGGGAAGCGACGACCTCCGCGAGCGCATCGTCGAAGGCGTCGAGGAGGCCATCGGCCCCATCGCCCGCCCCGAAGAAGTGATCTTCACACCCGAACTCCCCAAAACCCGCTCGGGCAAGATCATGCGCCGACTCCTCGAGGACCTCGCCAGCGGCGACGAACTCGGGGATACCTCCACCCTGCGCAACCCCGACGTCGTCGACGACATCGCTGCCCAGGTCGGCGACGACTGACCTCCTCCCCCGGAAGCGTGATACGGCGGGGACCCCCATTCGGTCCCGATGACCTCCTCCCGGTACTCGCGACGGGCGGTCCTTCTCGGGGCGGCGATCGCGCCCGTTCCCGCTACCGGCTGTCTCGGGTTCGACGATGACGCAAGCGGGTCCGCGGCGGATCGGGAAGACGATCCCGCGAGTTCCGTAGACGACGAAACGGAGAACGGACGCGACGGAGAGGGGTCCGAGGACGAGTCCGGAGGCACCGAATCCGAGGCGGACCCGGACCCCGAGGAACCCTCCCTCGCGGTCACGGAGGTCGCGACCGGGCTGTCCCACCCGTGGGCGATCGCAATTCTCCCGGAGGGCGGGCTCCTCGTCACCGAGCGCGAGGGTCGGCTCGTCCGAATCGATCCGGACTCCGGGGACGTCGACCCGATCGACGGCGTGCCGGAGGTCCTCCCGGAGGGGCAGGGCGGCCTGCTCGACGTCGAGTTGGCCCCCGACTTCGACGAGGAGCCCTGGATCTACCTCACCTACGCCGCCGGGACCGGCGACGGAGAGTCGGCGACCCACCTCGGTCGGGGCCGGTTCGACGCCGAGGCGATGGCCGTAGAGGGCTTCGAGGACCTGTACGTCGCCGACGCCGCGGGCTCGAGCGGCCACTACGGCTCCCGGGCCGTCTTCGGCGCCGACGGGATGCTCTACGTGACCGTCGGCGACCGCCAGTCAAAGGAGTTCGGCCCGGATCACGTCGCCCAGGACCTGGGGACGAATCTCGGGACGACGCTGCGGCTCCGTCCGGACGGCTCGATCCCCGAGGACAACCCGTTCGTCGGCGGCGATGAGGCCGTCCGGGAGGCGATCTACAGCTACGGCCACCGGAACCCCCAGGCGATGGCGGTCCACCCCGAAACCGGCGGGATCTGGCAGGCCGAACACGGCGAGGAGGACGGCGACGAGATCAATCGGCTCGAGGCGGGCGGCAACTACGGCTGGCCGGTCGCGACCTACGCCTGCGAGTACGGCACCGACGACCCCGTCGGCGACCGCCCCGACGAACGCGAGGGGACGGTCGAGCCCGTCCACTACTGGGAGTGTGGCTCGGGCGGGTTCCCGCCGAGCGGCGCCGCGTTCTACGACGGGACGGCCCTCCCGTGGCAGGGCGACCTCCTCGTCGGCAACCTGGCCGAGGGATACCTTGGGCGCTTTTCCGTCGAAGGGGCGGGGACCGACGACGTCTCCGTCCGGGAGCGAGAGCCGCTGCTGGTCGATCGCGGGTGGCGCGTCCGGGACGTCGTCGTCGGCGATTCGAGCGTCGTCTACGTCGCCGTCGACGCCGAGGACGCCCCGATCGTCCGGCTCGCCCCGACGTAGACGATGCGGGTCGCGGTGACCGGGCGGACCGCAACCGCTATCCTCGTCGCCACTCCTCACCCGTTCATGACCGATTCCGACGACGACCCGGAAGGACGGACGACGATCCGACCCGGCCGGAACTTCGAACGCGAGTACCGCCTCTCGACGGAGGAAGCGGGCCGGTTCCTGATCGACCTCGGGAACCAACTCCGCGACGGCGAGGAGCTGACGATCGAGGGCGACGACTGGGAACTCCCCTTCGCGTTCGGCGAGCCCGCCGAACTCGAGATCGAGTTCGAGGGCGTCGGCGACGAGGGGTTGGAGATCGAACTCGAACTCGTCGGCCGCCCCGACGAGAGCGGCCCCGACGTCCGATAGCTCAGGCGTCCCGGTCGATGACGAACGTCGTGAACGCCGCGAGTTTCTCCGCCGTGTCAGGGTCGACCCCGAGGGCATCGACGTGCTCTCTGGCCTCGGCGGCCAGCTCGAGGGCGCGCTCGCGGGCGTACTCGACACTGCCGGCCGACTCGAGGATCGCGAGGGCCTCCCGGATCTCCTCGTCGGTGTTCGTGTCGGCACCGAGGATCCCCCGGAGGCGCTCCGCGTCGGCGGGGTCGGCCTCCTCGAGGGCGTGGATCGCCATCAGCGTCTTCTTGCCCTCCCGGACGTCGTTGCCGAACTCCTTGCCGAAGTCGCCGGCCCGGCCGAGGGAGTTCTCGACGTCCAAGATGTCGTCGCCGATCTGGAAGGCGACCGAGGTGAGTTCGGCGTAGGCGGCGGCGTGGCGCTCGATTGCTTCGGACTGCCCGGCGACGATCGCCGCCAGACGGGCGACGATCCGGCCGAGACAGCCCGTCTTGCACGCACACATCTCGAGGTACTCCGCCCGGGAGATCCGGACGTCGCGCTCGTTGTGCCAGGCGATGTCCATTCCCTGGCCGAGGTGGGTCCGGTTGAGTTCGTGGGTGAGCATCTCGTAGGCCGCCAGCCGGGCCTCGGCGGGGAGGTCGCCCGGATCGCGTTCGAGAACTTTCAGGGGGAGAAAGTACAGCGCGTTGCCGGCGTTCAGCGCGACGTCCTCGCCGTAGACGCGGTGGAGGGCGGGCTCGCCCCGGCGGATCGCGGCCTCGTCCTCGACGTCGTCGACGATGATCGTCCCGTTGTGGAGGATCTCGGGGATGCAGGCGTAAGCGAGGAGTTCCTCGGGGTCCTCGCCGAACCCCTCGACGAGGACCAGAAAGAGGACGGCCCGCCAGCGTTTCCCGCCCCGGTCGAGCAGGTCCCAAACCGGGTCCGCGAGGCCCCGCTGGATGCTTTCGGGGTCGTACGCGTAGGTGGGCGCGCCGAAGAAGTCCTCGAGGTAGTCGGCGTCGATCTCCCGTGGGAGCAGGTCGGCGATCGCGTCGTCGATCGCCGGCCGCCACGCCGCGAGCGTCTCCCGCATACGGGCCGGTCACGGAGCGGGGTGAAAAAGATTCAGTTCGACGCCCCGGCATCCAAACCGCATGCTTTTGACCGGCGCGCCGGAACGGCCCGTATGGGACCGCCGGGGCGGGCGAACGAGGGGGAGAGCCGCGTTGCCGTCGTCGAGGGCGAGAGCGGCGGCTCCTCACTCGAGCTCGACGCCCTCTCGGAGACGGTCGAGAGAGAGGGCGGGCGACTGGTGGTCGGCCCGGCCCCGGATCTCGAGCGAGCGCCCGACGTCGTCGTCTGTCCGGACGAGCCCTCCCTGTCGGCGGTCGCCCGGGCGGGCGTGGACGCCCCGGTCCTCGCCGTCGGGATCGATGGCGTCCCCTCGGTCACGCCCGACCGGCTCCCGGAAGCGGTCCGGGACGCCCTCCCGGGCAACCCGCGGACGGTCCGCCGGCCGGTCCTCCGGGTCGAGACGGAGGGGGTTTCCAAGCGAGCGTTTTTCGACGTCGGCCTCCTGACCGCCGAACCCGCGCGCATCTCGGAGTACAGCGTCTCGAGCCGGGGGGAGACGGTCGCGCGGTTCCGGGCCGACGGCGTCGTCGTCGCGACCCCCCAGGGGAGCCACGGCTACGCGAGCGCCGCCGGCGCCCCGGTGCTCTCGGCGTCCCTCGCGGGCGTCGCCGTCGTTCCGGTCGCCCCCTTCGTCACGAAGACCAAGCAGTGGATCCTCCCCGACGACACCCTCGCGCTCGCCGTCGAACGCGACGAGGGAGCCGTCTCCCTCCAGGCCGACGACCGAACCGTCGCCACCGTCGGCGTCGGCTCGCCGGTCTCGATCGGCACCGACGGCAACCTCGCGGTGGTCGCTGACCCCGGCCTCGAGTGAACCGGATGTGGACGCACCGGCCGACGACCGTTGGCACCCGTCCACATTGGAAACACTCTAATGGTCGAACCACCGTGTTTCGGGTATGATCACGTCATCGCTGTTCGGGCCGATCGACGTCCTCGCCCAGGAGGTGGTCAGCGGCGTCGCGGCCATCGAGTTCGTCCTGCTCGTCGTCGTGGTTGCGAACCTCGCGATCCGCGCGCTCGCCTACCGCGACTACGCCAGCGCCGCACGCGAGGGCGGCGCCGAGGCGATCACCCGGAGCACCGCCCTCGACGCCACGAACGTCGCGCTCGTGCTCGGGTCGTTCTACTACATCACGGTCCACCTCCACGGCGGCGTCGTCCTGACGACCCTCGTCCTCGCGCTCGTGATCGCCGACGTCTTCGAGTTCGAGGCCCGCCTCGTCGAGGCGCGCACTGAGCGGCCCATCGAGCGCCCGAACGGCGCGCTGTTCGCGTCGGCGCTCGTCTTCGCCTACATCGCCTACCAGTCGCTTTTCTTCATCGTCAGTCCGGTCTGGGACGCGATCGTGTGACCTCTCCCCGTTCCTCCCAGACGCCCCTCGGTCCGGGAGGGGCTTCGATCCCGGTTCTCGGCGCACGGTCGTCGCTTCAGTTCCAGTCACTCGTGGCGTCCCCGTCAAAGACCGGGCAGCATCGAGCGACTCGTTCACCCCTTGGGAGGCTTCGGCTCGAACACAGCCGAGAGGGTCGTTACGACGATCTGCCGATCTCGCAGTGCCGTGTTTCGATCGACGGGACACTGACTTGTGACCGACCCTATGAGAGCACCGACGGTCTCGTCTTCGGGCCGGCTCCCCGTTTCCGCGGACGACGCGGGCGCTCCCGGGTTCGGTCACCACCGAAAACCAGTTCGGACCGGACTCGAGACCGCGCGTTCAGCTGTCGGTCTCCGCGTAGTACTCCCGGGCGCGCCGTCCGGTCGGGACGAGCACCCAGAAGGTGAACGCTCCGACCAGCGCGAAGTACAACATCGCGTCCTTGATCACGAGCGCGACGGCCGCGTAGGTGCCGGGATCCTCCGGGTTCGGTGCGATGAGCTGCGTATCGTAGAAGCTCGGGGTGTTGAACCAGCCAGCGAACACCAACCATATGAGCAACCCCCCAGTGAGGATGGCAAACCCCTTGATGAATTCATCGGCCATTGTTCGTAGTCGATCCTTCGTCGGGCTCGTCTTTAGCGTTTCCCATCCCGGCGGCCCGAAACCGCGTCGAGAACGCGTAGGTGAGCGCGCCGGTCGCGATCAGGGCGACGCCCACGATCGAGAGCCCGACGCCGATCTCGCCGATGTCGGCCTGGGCACGGTTCGTCGCGGCGTCCAACAGGGCAAACCCCGCGAGAATCGAGACGATGGCGATCAGCGTCGAGAAAACGGTGACGGTCTTGTAGAGCCTGAGCGGGACGACGACGTCGTGTCGATCCGGGCCGTCGTCCGCGTTCTCTCCGGCCTCGTCAGTCGTTCCGTCCCTTCCGTCTCGATCGGTCATTCGGGTGCTCGCACTACTTCGGCGGCCTGAGGCGGTAGTACCGTCGGTTCAGGTCGTACATGTACCCCTCGCGCATCGCCTTCAGTACCGAGTACGCGATCGTTCCCGCCACCAGCGGCAACAGGAACGAGAGGTCGAACGTGATCCCGTGGCTGAACGGGACGAGGTTCTGGACCGCCACCACGCTCATCGTGAACGCGAAGGTGACGCCGGCGACGCCGACGGCCGTCCAGAACGGCTGCTCGACCGGGCGCCGGGCGCTGCCCTTGTTGAGGAAGGGAACGATTGCGATCACGCCGACGACGGCGACGTTCGCGAGCACGCCGTAGAACTCGTCGGACATGAGCTTCTCGCCGCCCAGGATCGACAGCTCGGGGTTGAGCGGGCCGAGCTTCAACAGGCCGAACGACCAGTAGAGATACCAGTCGGGGATGATGACGGAGGGCGTCTGGGCGGGGTTGGCCACGTCCCCGAGGTGGGGCGGGAGCATCGCCGCCAGGAACACCAGCATCCCGACGAAGAAACTCGAGATCGCGAGGTTCCGGACCGTCTCGTGGGGCCAGGCGGGAAAGCCGAGCACGTCGCGTTCGACGTAGGTCGACTCCTGGCGGAGGTCCTGGTCCTCGCGGCGGGAGCGCTCGAAGTACTCGTAGGTGAGCCGCGAGAGGCCGGTCCGGCGTTCCTTCCGTTCGCGCCAGGTGGGCGTCTCGTCGTCGGGCGCGACGATTCCGGGGCCGCTGCCGTCGGTCTGTGGGTCTTGGTTGTCGCTCATTGTATCAGTGGGGTTCCGCGATGCCCTGCATCCAGACGATGCCGATGTGGAGCACGATCAGTCCCGTCACAACGAACGGGAGGACGAACACGTGGAGGATGTACATCCGCTGGAGCGTCGACTGGCTCAGGCTGAAGCCGCCGAAGATCAGCTGGGCGCCCCACTCGCCGACGACCGGGACGGCAAGCGCCATCTCGACGCCGATCTGGCCGGCCCAGAACGCCAGCTGGTTCCAGGGCAGCAGGTAGCCGGTGTAGCCGAAGCCGACGGTCAGCGCGAGCAGGACGACGCCGATCAGCCAGTTGACCTCCCGGGGCTCCTTGTAGGCGCCCGTGAAGTAGACCCGGATCATGTGGAGGAAGACGACGGCGGCCATCACCTGGGCCGACCACCGGTGGATGCTCCGGAGCATGAACCCGAAGTTCTGGTCCATCATGATCGTCGAGATCGTCGCATACGCCGCAGGGGTCTCCCCGGCGGTCGCGGGCGCGTAGTAGAACCCGAGTAAGGCCCCGCTGATCGCCGCGACGAGATAGGCCAGTAAGGAAAACGAGCCCAGCGCGTAGAGGGGATACCAGTACCAGAACTTGTTGTCCAGGTTGTACTGTTCGGTGTGGCTCTTTGGCATCTGGAGGTTGATCTTGTAGTACATGTTCTCTAAGATCTCCAGATAGTCGACGAGCCGGAGGCGCCGGTCGAGCCAGACCAGCGTCGTCAGATACGTCTTCTCGATGACCGAGAGGTCGCGCTCGGCGAGCCAGGCGTTGTGATCGTGTTCGTCCTTCGGCTCTAAGCTCATTCGTCGTCGCCCTCCGGGCGCGGGAGCGCGATGAGTTGCTGTTCGGTGATATCGAAGGGGTTGTACACCGACTGGTGGCAGTTACAGTAGATCCTGTCGTCGCCGTTCCCGTAGTTGCCCGACTCGCCCAGGCGCTTGTAGCCGGGGACACAACAGAAGTGGGTACACTTGTTGAGGTAAGCGACACAGCCCTGCGGGCACGTTTCAGCGACCCATTCGTCGTCCTGGGCCATTTCCTCGATCCGGGTCGACCGGATGACGATGATGGGGATCGTGTTCTCGGCGGCAACGTTCTGTGAGCGCCAGGTCGCGGTGGCGGGCTTGCCCAGCCCGTCCTCGCCGATGCCGTTGCCCCAGTCCTCGTAGCCCTCGAGGTCCTCGATGTGGATCCGGTCGCCGCCGCTTACCTCCTCCATCCACGGGTAGTCCCCGGAGGCGGAGGTGTCGTACCGGAAGTAGGCGTCCTGGCCGTCGGCGTCGGGAGCGATCCCTGGGAACGTCTGGACGCCACAGTACTGGTACCACTCCGTCGAGTACTCCGTGCCGGCGATCTCGGTTCGGGAGACCTGGTACTCGGTGCTGCCTTGCTCGACGGTTTCGGGCTCGGGCCAGATGCCCTGGAGGTAGCCCTCGTCGTCGATCTCGATCGGGATCTGGGGGAGCCCGCGCGGGGCCGGCCCCATCTCCCGGACGGCGCCGCGGTAGTCCATTCTCCCGCCGCCGCCGCCGGAGGGAGTCGTCGCCATCGTCACGCTCGCGGCGCCGACGGTGAGCAGCCCCGAGAGCACGCCGCCGCCGACGACGCCCTTGACGAAGCGACGGCGATCGGATTCGACCGGATAGTTGTCGTCGTCTGCCATTGTTATCGTTTGTAGTATGGGTAAATCGCGCGTTTGACCGTGTCCCACGCGCCGGTTTCGTCGGCGAGGGTCCGTCCCTCGGCCTGGTCCTCGCGGATGTGGACGTCCTCCCACTTCCGGCGTCGCTTCTTGACGATCATCACGTCGGGGAGGAACTCCTTGCGATAGAGCATGAGGATGAATCCGAGATTGACGAAGATCGCGGCCAGCAGGAAGCCGAGGAACATGTTCCCGGTCCCGCCGGCCTGGGAGCCGATCGCCCACTGGTCCGCGAGCCCGTAGACGAACAGCGCGACGAAGATCATCTGGACGAAGGTGAGCAGGACGATCGCGATCGCGGCGACCGTGCTCTCGCGGGGGGGTTCGTAGCGGTGGATGTCGCCGTAGGTGCTTCCGGAGGAGGACATTTAGCGATCCCTCCCCGGACTGCTGGTGTTCGCCGACTCGCCGTACTTCAGCAGGTAGAACGTAAAGACCAGCGAGACGAACGTCGCGAGGAAACTCGCGACCCCGACGTACTGCTTCTGGATCGGGACGCCGAGGTCGTGGATGTCGACGTCGGCCTCGGCCTGCCCCCCGCCCGTGTCGGTGGTGACGGTGATGGTGCCGGTCATCCCCTGGGAGACGTGGGGCTCACAGATGTACTCGTAGTCGCCTTCCGTCTCGAACGTCGACGAAAAGGAAAAGTCGCCGCTCTCGAGCGAGGAGTGGCCCTCCCAGCCGGCTCCCTCGGGCTGGGAGTCGGGGACGACGTTGTGCTGGGCCTGGGTTCCCTGCCAGGCCCACTCGACGGTCGTCCCGGGCTCGATGGTGAGTTCGGCGGGTTCGAAGGCGTTGTCGACGACGTTGACCGTCTCCGTGGTGCCGCCTCCGCCACCGCCGCTTGCGTTGCCGCTTTGGTTTCCGCCGCCGCTCTCGTTGCCCCCGCCCTGCGTTTCGTTTCCGCCGCTCCCGCCTCCCGTTTCGTTTCCGCCGCTCCCGCCTCCCGTCTCGTTACCGCCGCTCTCGTTGCCCCCGCTCCCGTCCTCCTGGGCCCCGACGGGCATCACGGCAGTCACGGCCGAGCCGGCACCGAGAACGCTGCCGACCGCTACCAGAGCCTCCCGTCTGTTCATACACGATGGGTTCAGGAACCTGTTCGCTTAAACCCTCCGGATGCACCTCCGGGAACCGGCTCCCGTTACCGGCCGACCGGGCCGTCATCCCGGGGTTTCGACCCCTCGTCCTCGCCGGAGAGGGCCGGCTCGCTCCCCTCGAACGCGTCGTCCTCGATCGGGAGGAAGTCGGGCCGGTCGGCCGAGGCCGCCCCGGTCGAGCGGAGCCGTCCCTTGTACTCCCGGAGGCGGAACTTCTCGGAGAGTCGGGCGTTCGCGACCATCAAGAAGAGGACGAGGCCGACGGCGGTGAAGCCCAGACCCACCACGAGCAGGACCATGTTGTCCCGGGCGCCGAGGATCGGCCAGGCAACTAAGGTTCCAAGCCCCACGAGCAGCTGGGTGGCCGCGAGCAACTGGAGCATCCAGTTGCCGACCTCGCTTCCCGAGTCCGGGATCGAGTCGGGGTCGGGCAGTCGCCAGTCCTCGGGCGGGTCGTCGACCTCGTAGTCGTCCATCGAACAGAGCGCGACCGTCGGCTTGACGTCCCGGACGATCGTCCCCCGACCCTCGACGCTTCCATCGGGGAAGACGATCGCGTAGTCGGTGTCCGAGTAGGCGACCAGCGCCCGATCGCCCTCGACTTCGGCGTACTCCAGGGACGCGAAGACTTCCCGGCTGGCGATCCGGGACTTGAGTTCGCGTTCGACCCGCGCCAGAAGCTCCGTGCCGGTGATCCAGCTCTCGTCGTCGAAGGCGACGTCCCACTCCTCAGGGGTGATCTCGGCCATCTCCCGGGGGCCGAACGCCTCGAAGTCGTACTTCTCCTCGACGCGCTCGCGGAGGGCCTCGACGCTCTCTGCGTCCCCGTCGGCCCCGCTCCCCGGGGAGGGCTCGCCGGGCGCGTCCTCGGGCGGGGCTCGCTCGCCCGATCGGTCGGGGGCGTCTCCGGGATCCGCCATCGGTCGAACCCAGGGCCCGACGGCCAAAACCCTTTTCGACCCGGCCCCGGGCCCGGTTTCGGGCCCTTTATTCCGCGCGCGACCCCAGCGCCGACATGGACCAAGAGCTGGCGGTCGCGACGGTCGTCGCCGGCCTCGTCACCGCCAGCTTCCCCTTTTACCTCTACGGCGCCTGGATCATGATCGACACCGAGGTTGTCACCTGGGACGTCCTCGTCTACCACCTGAAGTTCATCGCGGTCGGCCTGGCGCTGACGACTCTCCCCGTGGTCGGCTGGATGGTCCCCCGCACGGCCGCCCAGATGGGCGGGCTGCTCGTCGTCCACGCCTTCTTCGGCCTCCAGGCGTACGCGATGCTCGCCGTCGCGCTCACCGGCATCGTCCGGATCTTCCAGGTCAAACGCGATCACGACCTCTACACCGACGGGGCGGCCGCGGACGTCGAGATCGACGACCTCCACGAGAACATGGCCGGCTGGCGCCGCCGGCTCCGGGTCGGCGTCTTCGGCTACGTCCTCCTCTGGCTGATCGCCTACCTCATCGGGATCGTCCGGTACCTCCTCCGGTACCAGGTGTTCTGGTAGGGATCGACGTCCCGGCAGTGGGGGCGAGACTCGATCAGTCGGCCCGCGGGAGCGAGACGACGAAGACGGCACCCGTCGGCTCGTTGTCCTCGATCCGGACGTCGCCGCCGTACTGGTCGACCAGCGTTCGAACGAGATGGAGCCCGAGTCCCGACCCGGGACTCCCGAGACTCTTCTCGCCTTTCGCGAACACGACCTCCTTCTGTGCGTCCGGAATTCCGGGTCCGTCGTCGGCGATTCGGACCACGACGTCCTCCCGGCGCACCTCACAGGAGACCTCGACGACGGGCGTCTCGCCGTCGTTGTGCTGGACGGCGTTGTTCAGGAGTTCCTGAACAGCGAGCTGGCCATCCCGTTGACTGCGACCTCGACGTCCGGAACCGGGTCCTCGAGGACGAACTCCGCCTCCGGAAACGACTCCTCGCGAAGCGACAGCTCGGTGTCGAGGACCGAGGACAGCGGGGTCGGTTCGACGGCGAGGTCCCCGCGTTCGGTCACCGTCTCCACGAGGTCGCGGGCGGTCTCGGTGAGCTCGACGATGTGCTCCCCGCTGTCGAGGATCCGCTGGAGGTGCTCTTCGCCCTCCTCGTCGACGTGATCGGAGAGCAGTTCCGCCCACCCGAGCACGACCGCGATGTCGTTTCGGATGTCGTGGCGGACGACCCGGTTCAACAGCTCGAGTTCCTGTTCGCGGCGCTTCTGGTCGGTGATGTCCGTCGTGAGGCCGACGGCCTCGACGTCCCGTCCCTCCCCGACGAGGACCTGGCGCGTGAGCACCCACCGGAGCGAGCCGTCCGGTCGAACGACGCGGCCCTCGTAGGAGTTCTCGCGCGATCCGCCGGGCTCCATCTGCTCGCGAACGCGGTCCCGGTCGTCGGGATGGATGGTGTCGAGCAATCTCTCTACGTCGTCCTCGACTTCCTCCGACGGAATCCCCCAGATCCCCTCGAACCCGTCGCTGATGTAGTCGAACCGCCCGGGTTCGGTCGCCGTCCAGAGCGCGACGTCCTCAAGCTGGTCGAACAGGGCTCGGAAATCACGGCGCTGTCCGAGCGAGGAACGAGGCATAGCGGACCGTCCGGAGCGAGGCGTATAAATTTACGCTCCACGCCATGCGATCGTCGCCGACAGCGCCACAGGAAAACGGGGTCCCGACCGGCGCCGTCTAGCTGTTGAACGGCTCCTCGTCCCGGTGGTTGTCCGGGTTCTCGTGTTCCCGGGCGTCGTTTTCTCGCTCGTCGGATTCGTGTTCGATGTCCTGGCGCTTCCGTTCTTCCTCCTGTTTCCGCCGGGCCTCCATCTCCGCTTCGGTGAGCTCTTCGTCGTCGTTCTCGTCGGCCTCCTTCGCGAGTTCGACGTCGCGGCCGTGGTCGGTGTCGTCGTCGGTCATGGCAACCCGGTCGTACGGGCGCCGGAAGAAAAGGGGTTCGGCTTGCGCCCGACAGCCGGCCGGGCGGCCCGTCCGACGCGCTACCAGGGCTCGCCGGAGGCGAGGTCGACCGGGCTATCGCCCTTCTGGGAGGGACAGATGGCCGCGAGCACGCAGTCCCCACAGTCGGGGTTCCGTGCGGTACAGGTCGCCCGGCCGTGGTCGATACAGAGGTGGGTGAACTCCTGCCAGTCCTCGCGGGGAACGATCCCCACGAGGTCCTCTTCGATCCGCTCGGGCGTGGGCTCCTCGGTCAGTCCGAGCCGCCGGGAGAGCCGTTGGACGTGGGTGTCGACCACGATTCCCTCGACGATGTCGTGGCCGTGCTGGAGGACGACGTTCGCGGTCTTGCGGCCGACCCCCGGGAGGTCGGTGAGTTCGGCCATCGTGTCGGGAACCTCGCCGTCGTGGTCGGCGACGAGGCGTTCGCCGATCCCCTGGAGATAGCCACCTTTGTTGTTGTGAAAGGTGATCCCGTAGATCGCGTCGGCGAGCTCTTCTTCTGTGGCGTTCGCGTACTCCGCGGGCGTCGAGTACGTCTCGAAGAGCTCCTCGGTCACCTCGTTCACGCGCTCGTCGGTACACTGCGCCGAGAGGACGACGGCGATAAGCAACTCGAGGCGATTCGAGTACCGAAGCGAGATCGTCGAATCGGGGTAGGTCTCCCGGAGCCGGTCGGTGACTTCCTCGACCTGGGCCTCGCGGGGCTCGAGGGGAGTTCCCATTGCCTCCGTCTTTCGGGAGCGGTCATTTGAGCGGTTCGGTTCGCACGGACGGGGGTCGGGAGTTTTAAGCGGGCGACACGCCCCTGTCGGGGTATGAAAGCGACGGCGGTGGCCCACCCGATCCAGGGACTCGTCAAGTACCACGGGATGCGAGACCCGGTCGAGCGGCTGCCCTACCACGACAGCATCAGCGTCTGTACGGCCCCGAGCCGGACGACGACGACCGTCGAGTTCGGGTCGAGCGACGAGGATCGTTTCGTCGTCGACGGCGAGGAACTCGACGGACGCGGCAAAGAGCGCGTCGACGCCGTCGTCGAGAAAGTCCGCGATCGGGCGACGGCCGCCCACGCCGACGAACCGGTCCGGATCGAAAGCGAAAACAGCTTCCGGTCGAACGTCGGCCTCGGCTCGTCGTCGTCGGGCTTCGCCGCCGCCGCGACCGCCCTCGTTTCGGCTGCGGGCCTCGAACTCACCCACCCGGAAATCTCGACCATCGCCCGCGTCGGTTCGGCGTCGGCCGCCCGGTCGGTCACCGGCGGCTTCTCGCTGCTCGAGGCGGGACTGAACGACGAGGACTGTCGGTCGCGCCGTCTGGAGACCGACGTCGGCGACGATCTGACGATCATCGCGGGGCTGGTGCCCTACCACAAGGAGACCGAAGCGGCCCACGAGGAGGCAACCGAGAGCCACATGTTCGGGGCCAGGAACGCCCACATCCACGACCAGATGGTCGAGATGCGCGACGCGCTCCGGGAGGGAGACTTCGACCGGGTCTTCGAGACCGCCGAACACGACTCGCTGTCGCTGGCGGCGACGACGATGACCGGGCCCGCGGGCTGGGTCTACTGGCAGCCCCGGACCCTCGAAATCTTCACTCGCGTGCGAGAACTCCGCGAGGAGGGGATACCAGTGTACTTCTCGACGGACACGGGCGCGAGCGTCTACGTCAACACCCGCGAGGCGTATGCGGATCGGGTCGAGGAGGCCGTCGCCGACTGCGGCGTCGAGACCGCCCGCTGGGGGGTCGGCGGCCCCGCCCGGACGGTAGACGACCACCTGTTCTGACAGAGCCGGTTACAAGTCAGTGCGCCGTCGATCGCGATACGGTGGCGCGATCGAACGGTGAATCGTTGTAATCGACCCTGTGAGGCGACGCTTTTGGGACTGGGCGCCCAAGTTCTCGTATGCACGTCGCCGTCCTCGGCGCGGGCTACGCCGGCCTGACGCTGACGCGCCGGCTCGAGCGCGAGCTTCCCCCCGACGCCACCCTCACGCTGGTCGACGCCTCCCCGAACCACCTCGTCCAGCACGAGCTCCACCGGGTCATCCGCCGTCCTGAGCTCGCGCGCGGGATCACCGTCCCCCTCGCCGACGCGGTCGACGCGGACGTCCGGGTCGCACGCGTCAAGTCGGTCGATCCCGAGAACGGAGAGGTCGCCCTCTCGAGGGGAACCCTCTCCTACGACGTCGGCGCGGTCTGTCTGGGCGCCCGGACCGCCTTCTACGGCCTCGATGGCGTCCGCGAACACGCGATTCCCCTGAAACGGCTGGCCCACGCCGAACGGATCCGCCGGGAGTTCTTCCGGGCGACCGACCACGGGGACCCCCAGGTGGTCGTCGGCGGCGCCGGCCTCTCGGGGGTCCAGGTCGCGGGCGAACTCGCCGAACTCGCCCGCGAGGAGGGCGTCGATCCCGAAATCGTCCTCGTCGAGCGCCTCGAGCGCGTCGCCCCCGGATTCCCGCCGGCGTTCTCCCGGGCGGTCCGGGAGGCCCTCGAACGGAAGGGCGTCGAGGTACGGGCCGGCGAGACGGTCCGGGGGGCCGACGCCGACCGGGTCGATCTGGCCTCCGGCGAACTCGCCTACGACGTGTTCGTCTGGACCGGCGGGATCCGAGGGGCCGACGCCCTCGGCGAGCGCCCGACGGTCCGCAGCGACCTCCGGCTGGCGCCCCGGACGTTCGGACTGGGCGACGCGGTCCGGGCCGTCGATGCCGACGGCGAGGCCGTCCCCGCGAGTGCCCAGAGCGCGGTCCGTGAGGCCCGGACCGTCGCCGAGAACGTCTCCCGACTGGTCGCCCACGACCGGGAGGGCGGGGAGTTCGAGCCCCGACTCGAGCCCTTTACGTTCGACTCGCCGGGCTGGCTGGTCAGCGTCGGCGACGACGCGGTCGCACAGGTCGGCTCCTCCGTGGTGACGGGGCGGGCGGCGACGGCCCTGAAGACGACCGTCGGCGTCGGCTACCTCTCATCGGTGGGTGCGGTCGGGAACGCGATCGACCTCGTCTCGCGGGAACTCGGGCGGCAACGGTGAGTCCGTTCGCTACTGGTGAGAGGCCGGACGGTGTCGCTCAGCACGGTTGAGTCGTCGTTACATACAGGGAAAGCGACTACCGCTCCGGGAAATCAACGAGCCATATCAACTAACGCTACTCCTGTGAATCCAACAAAGATTGTTATCACTATACAGAATCCTACAATTAGATTCTCCGCCAGTGCTGATGAGACGAGATGTACGCCAAACAGCTCACCGAACGAAACGCCCAGGACTGCCAAAACTGGCGCAGCAACGATACCGTACCACGGGTTGTTCCAGCCCTCGTGATCAAATCGAAATAATCTCTGTTTTAGACCATCCCTCATATATCAATAGACCTACCGAATCCACATAAATCAGTGGTCGGTTCGCACCTCGATGTAACGTCGATCCGAATGTTACATACAGTCATCCGCATCTAACGCGTGCGTTCCGTTCCGAATCACGGACCCGACCTCCGATAGTAGCCACCCACCGGTCCAAGTCAACGGGCAAAGGATTCCGACTGTCGTCAGTGAACAATGTTTTATGGGTGATGGGTAAAGTGGTTTCAGCATAGATGATGCGTACCGCGGAAAAGGTAGACGACCTCGTCCGCGGGGACGATTCAATGGCGGAGGCCCTTGACTCGATCCGCCGGGAGGCCGACCGAAACGGCGGCGAGGTCGAGTGGGCCGACGTCCGGGACGATCTCACCAGCGGCCAGTGGGGCCGGATCATCGAGACGGGGATCTTAGTCGACGGCCGCGACGGCTTCGAGATCGCCGACCGGGAGGCGTTCGACCGCGCCCTGGACGACGACGAGGAGGGGGTCGACGCCGACGACGCCCCCGAGATCGACGACGGCGCCTCCTCGTGGTCCCAGTGGGACAAGCTGGCCGGGCTGAGCGCCGTCCTGTTAATGACCGGCTACTGGTTCGACTCGATCCGGGACCTCATTGGAGGGACGATGGACGTGATACTCGGGCCGCTCAACGCCGCGCTCCCGTTCTACGGAGTGATCCTCTCGGTTGCGCTAGTGACCGGGCTTTCTACATCGCTGCTGCAGGCGAACCTGATGAATCCCGAGCGGATGGGCAAGTATCAAGAGCGGATGCAGGCGATGCAGGAGAAGCGAAAGGACGTCGAGGAGCGAAAGGAAGCCGCCGAGGAACGCGGGGCCAGCGACGCCGAACTCGAGCGCCTCGACAACGAGATGGATCGCGTCCAGGAAGAACAGATGGAGGCGATGGCCGAGAACCTCGGAATGTTCAAAGAGCAGTTCCGGCCGATGGTCTGGACCATGCTGATCGTTATTCCCTTCTTCCTCTGGATGTGGTGGATGATCCGGGATGGCCACATCGCCAGCGACGAACTCCAGGTCGTGATGCCGATCGCCGGCGTCGTCGAGTGGAACGACGGCGTCATCGGCCCGATGCAGGCCTGGATCGTCTGGTACTTCCTCTGTTCGATGGGCTTTACCCAACTGCTCCGCAAGGCCGTCAACATCGACATGTCGGTGACGGCTAACTAACGAGAAGGGTTTCGCGGCCCCAAAGGGACGATACTCGACGTTTTAGGCGTACACGGCACCGAGTTGGCTCGTCCGGTTGGCTCGGGCTAATCGCAGTGACTGATCACGGGATCCGGGTTGCGACGACGGACCGCCGGGCACACAGTACACAACCACGTAGCGGGCAAGCGGCCCGCCTCACGACCAGCGGTCGAGCCCGGTCTGGACGATGCTCTCCTCGAGCCGTTCGAAGCCGCGTTCGACCTCGCTCTCGGCGACGCCCCAGTCGGCGACGTACTCGCGTGCGGCCCCGACGTCGGGTTCGATCGTCGGGTCGAACGCGTAGTCGTCGGTCACGTTCGGGTCGCGAAACAGCGCGCGGATCCGGTCGCCGTGGGCGATCGAATCGCCCCTGGCCTCGAGGACGCTCCAGAGGTCGCCGTGTTCGGCGATCGCCGAGAGGGCGGTCTTCGGGCCGATTCCCGACACCCCCTCGTTGAAGTCCGTCCCGATCAGGATCGCGGCGTCGATCAGCTGTTCGTGGGTGAGGTCGTGAGTCGCCAGGGTCTCGTCTAAATCCATCAGCTCCGGATCGCCCGAACTCGTCAGCTGGCGGACGGTCAGCGGCGCGCCAAAGAGGAGGGCGTCGTAGTCCTCGCTGCCGACGTAGTCGGCGTCGCCTCGACGGGCGATGTGGGCCGCCTGGGCCTCGCCCTCTGCGGGGGCCTCGACGACCGGAACGTCGAGTCGGTCGAACAGCTCTCGGCTGGTCTCCTGGATCGTCGGCGTCAGGCGCTGGGTCCGCGATTCCAGGCGGGCGATCGCAACCGGGTCGCCCTCCTCGCGGGCGACCTCGAGGTCCTCCTCGTAGCTCTCGCGTTGGGCGCGCCTGGACTCGATCTCGTCGCTTTTGAGGTCGGAGGGGCCGCCGTCGAACACCATCACGGGAGTGATGTCGTGCTCGAAGAACTTCGGCAGTCCCTTGACGATCCCGATGAGGTTTGCGACCTCCTCGCCGTCGGCGGTCGTGTACGCCGACCTCGAGGTCCACTTGACCGTCGTCGTCAGATACCGGTAGAGCCAGTTGTGGGCGTCGACCGCGATCACCGAGCCCGACAGCTCCTCGATCGGGATCTCCTCGATGGCCGCGATCTCCCGGAGCGCTGCGTTTCCCATCGACGGACGTTGGAGCGAGCGGGATTTGATAGTTGCCCCATGTCTCCGACCCGACCGTCTTGTCCGCCCCGCGACTCCCGATTTCCCGGACCCCCTCGTCGACCGTCGGCGGCGACACTCACTCGATCCGCTCGGGCGGCCCCCGTTCGCCCTTCTCGGCGAGGAAACGCTCCTCGCCGTCGGTCAGCTCCCGCCCCTCGAACTCGGCGAGCCCCTCGCGGTAGCGCTTTTCGGGGTCGGCCCCGACCGCTTCCGGGGGGTACTCGAGGACCAACTCGGCGATCCCAGTCGTCTCGCCCGTGTAGGCAAAGCCGGTCCGGTACAGCGCCTCGAAGGCGTAGGGGTTGTTGACCGCGATCCGGAGCCGGTCGTAGCCCCATTCGCGGGCGGCCTCGCGGACGCGCGAGAGGAGTTCGGGACCGATCCCCTCGCCGCGGCGGTCGTTCCGGACCGTGACGTAGCGGAGCCACAGGGTGCGGTCGTCGGTGCGGTCCTCGTTGAACGCGACGGCGGCGACTACCTCGCCGTCCTCGCGGGCGACGGCCTTGCCCGTGTTCGACATCACGAACTTGCCGGCGTAGCTAAAGCGCTCGTGGTCGAGCCGGAGCGTCGGCCCGTCGGGCGGCCAACCGAGGATCTCGTACTCCACGCGCCCGGCGATTGGGCCCCCGGACCCAAGGCTCCATCGACGCTCCGGCAAACCTTTTTCCGGTCATCCGTGGAACCCACGACCGATGACTCCGGTCCCGGTGGCCTCTTCGAGACGGATGTGGCGGCTTCGTACCTGGCGATCGAGGGCACGGCCGGAGGCGGAGGTAGCATGAACGTCCGTGGCACCCTCGAGCCCGACGAGGTCGAGACGTTCCTCGAGGAGACGACGGTCCCCGTCCGGCTCTCCTGTCGGACTCCCGGGGGGCGACTCTGGATGGTCTCGCTGTGGTTTCGCTTCCGGGAGGGAGTCCTCGAGTGTGCGACGTCGGCGGACGCCGACGTGGTCTCCTTTCTGGCGGCCGACTCCCACGTCGCCTTCGAGGTCTCGACGAACGACCCCCCATATCGCGGGGTCAGGGGCAACGGGACCGCGACGATCTCGCCCGACCCCGAAAAGGAGGTTCTCGGGGACCTCCTCGAGCGGTATCTCGGGACGACCGAGAGCGATCTAGCCGACCGACTGCTCGATCCCGACCGCCGGGAGGTACGGATCGAAATCGAGCCCGAGACGGTCGCCGGCTGGGACTACACCCACCGGATGGGCGGCGGGGCGTAGCCGCCGAGCGAGACCGGATAGCGGAGCTACCGGCTCGCGATGGCGTACTGGACGTGGACGAACTCCTCGAAGCTCATCGGCGCCCGGCGCTCGATCTTCTGTTGGACCTCCTTTCCCTCGCGGTCGATCTCGAGTTCGCTCGCGAGCGTATCGACGTCCAGGACCGCCGTCGTCATTCCCAGGAGGAGGTGTTCACACGCCATCTCGACTATCGTCTCCGCGTCGGGACTGCCGTCGTCTACCGCCTGGATCTCGGCGGCCTCCTCCAGAGAGAGGTCGGGAGAGTCCCCCGCCAGCAGCGCGTCGATCCGGTCGGCGTCGATTCCCGTCCGTGCGGCCGGCTCCTCGACGCGCTCGAGGATCGCCCGGAGCTCGTCGTCGTACTCCCGCCGGAGCGCCGCCGGGGTATCCGGAACCTGCATCCGTTGTTCGTAGAACACGGCGTCACGAACGGCCGGAGTTCGGAAAGGGGTTCCCATCCCCGCCGTCCGGACCGGTCGCCGCCGGATGTTTATAAGCCAGTCCGCAGACCGTGGGAACGCGTTACACGCCACGAGGGGGCGTCTGCTAACGGTTTTCACACTCCCGCCCACCGGTACACTTAAATGAGACGCGCCAGTAGTAACGGCCACCAGAACGCCACCGGCGTGGCGTGTATCGCTCGATGATCGATGACAGAACGCTTCCTCACGAGGTTCGACAGGTCACGAGCGCCAGCCACCGCCGGTGGGTGTATGGCACAGAGGTTTGACTAACACATGGTAGACGAATCGAAGAACGTAGAACTCACCGACGACGACATCGAGAACGACTCGAAAGGACAGCTCATCAAGAAGGCCGGACAGCTCCGGGACCGACGGAACGAGCTGAACCAGATGGCCTCCGAGCGCGCCTCCAAGCGCGACGACCTGAACGCGAAGACCAGAGAGAAGGTCGACGAGGCCCAGGAACACCGCGAGAAACGCGACGAACTCAACGAGCAGGTCCAGGAACACAAGGAGAGCCGGAACGAGCTCAACGCCGAGGCAAACGAGCTCTTCGACGAGGTCGAGGGGCTCAAGTCCGAGATGGAACTGGGCGAGGGCAAGGACCTAGAGGAGCTCGAAGAGGAGATCGAACAGCTCGAGTTCAAACAGCAGACCGAGGTCCTCTCGAGCGAGGAGGAACGCGAACTCATCGAGAAGATCGAGAGCAAGCGCGAGGAGTACGCCGACCGAAAGGAGAAACTCGAAGACAACGGCGACCTAGAGGAGCTCGTCGAGGAGGCCGAGGAGGTTCGCTCGGAGGCCTCCCAGCACCACCAGAAGGTGACCGAACTGGCCGACGAGGCCCAGGAACACCACAACCGGATGATCGAGGCCTATCGGGAGGCCGACGACGTCCGCGACGAGGCCGACGACATGCACGACTCGTTCGTCGAGGCTCAGGAGGCCGCCGACCGCCACCACGAGGACTTCGTCCGGGTCCAGAAACGGCTGCGGGAGATGGACAAACAGGAGGAAGAACAGCGCAAGTCCGCCCGCGACCAGAAGAAAGAGGAGGCCAAGGAGGAAGCCGAAGAGATCTACCAGAAGTTCAAGGACGGCGAGACCCTCGACACCGAGGACCTGATGAAGCTCCAGAAGACCGGACTGCTCTAAGGCGGTTCGTCACCGTGTGTCCCTTTTCGAGACGCGACCCGTGAGCCACGGCTGGAGGCTGGCGGGGCAGTGACGGGAGTCCGGGAGATCCGGCCCCCATCCTTTTGCACTCCGGGTCCGTCTGGTCGACCGTCATGTACCCGACCACGTGGAGAGAGCGGACCGGCCGGGGGCCGGCGCGTGAGTAGCGTCCGGTCGGCGGGCCGGATCACGGTGGTCGCGGCCGTCGCCGGCGCGGTCGCGCTCGCCGGGATCGTCCTCTTCTGGTGGCTCCCCGACTCGACCGTCGAACTAGCGGGGATCGTCCTCACGCTGGGTCTCGCCGTCGTCGGCGTGCGAGTCGGCGGCTCGATTGCCGACTCGGTGTTTCCCGGCTACGACGTCGCCGAGGTGGCGGTCGAGGGACCGATCACCCGCGACGGCGGCGGAGGCGGGCTTCCCTCCTCCCCGCGGGGGACCGGTGCCGACGACGTCGTAAGCGAGATCGAACGCGCCGATGCCAGCAACGCCGAGGCGCTGATCGTGCGCCTGAACACGCCCGGCGGCCAGGTCGTCCCGAGCGAGGACATCCGGCTCGCCGCGGCGGAGTTCGACGGGCCGACGATAGCCTACGCGACGGACGTCTGTGCCAGCGGCGGCTACTGGATCGCGAGCGGCTGTGACGAGCTGTGGGCCCGCGAGGCCTCCATCGTCGGCTCGATCGGCGTCGTCGGCTCGCGGGTCAACGCGAGCGAACTCGCCGACAAGCTGGGGCTCTCCTACGAGGGCTTCACGGCGGGCGAGTACAAGGACGCCGGCGTCCCCCTGAAGGAAATGGACGATGACGAACGGGCCTATCTCCAGGGACTGATCGACGACTCCTACGCCCACTTCGTCGAGCGCGTCAGCGAGGGCCGGGGCCTGGATCCCGAGTTCGTCCGGGAGACCGAGGCCCGGGTCTACCTGGGCAGCGACGCCGTCGAGAACGGGCTCGTCGACGAGCTGGGGACCCGCGAGGCCGTCGAGGAGCGGGTCGCCGACCGCCTCGGCCGCGAGGATGTCGCAGTCGAGGAGTTCGAGCCCTCCCGCTCGCTCGTCGAGCGGATGGGAACCGGCGCCCGGGGGGTCGCCTACGCGTTCGGGGCCGGCCTCGCGGGGCTCGTCGACCGCGGCGGCAACGGGTTCCGGTTTCGCCTCTAACGTCCGCGAGAACGCGGGACGGTGGCGTCGCCGCGAGCGGTGACCGGGCGGTCGGAGCGGTCGAGTACGTGGTTTTATCGTCGCGGGGAACCCACCGGGAGCCGTGACAACGCTCGTCGTCTGTCTGGATCGGACCGACGACGTCGGCCGCAAGACCGGGCTGCACTCGCCGGTCGTCGGCTGGGAGGCCGTCCGCGCGCTGGTGACCGACGTCGGCCTCGCCGATCCCGAGGACTCCGGGGTCAACTCCCTGCTCGAGACGCTCCGGGTTGCCCAGGGGCTGCGCGACGACGACGAGGAGACCGTCGTCGCCGTCGTCTCGGGCGACCGCGAGTCGATGGTCCGGGCGGATCGGGCGGTCGCCCGCCAGCTCGACGAGCTGATCGCCGACCACGACCCCGACTCGGCGGTCGTGGTCATCGACAGCGCCGAGGACGAGCGCCTGGTCCCGATCGTCGAGAGCCGGGTCCGGGTCGACAGCGTCGATCGCGTGGTCGTCCGCCAGGCCAGGGACATCGAGTCCACCTACTACCTCATGAAGCAGTTTCTGGCCGACGAGGAACTCCGCCAGACCGTTCTGGTTCCGATCGGACTCACCCTCCTCGTCTTCCCGATCCTCGCGATGGTCTTCGAGTTCTCCCCCGCGGAGGGCGCCGCGGCGATCACGACCGTCATCGGCCTCTTCCTGCTCTACAAGGGGTTCAGCGTCGACGACGTCCTCGGCGGGTTCGCCCGCCAGGCCCGCCGGTCGCTGTACAGCGGTCAGGTCTCCGTGGTGACCTACGTCGTCGCCGCCGGGCTCACCGCCGCCGGCCTCTTCGCCGGCGGGCTCGGCGTCTCGACGCTAGAGGACCCCCAGGGCTACTTCATCCCGGCGATGCGGTTTGCCTTCGACAGCGTCCCCTGGCTCGCCGCGGCCGCACTGACCGCCAGCGCCGGCCGACTGCTCGACGAGGCGATCGACGAGGAACCGATCCGGGGATCGTACATCAACCTCCCCTTCGTCGTCGTCGCCGTCGGCCTCGTCGTCCGGGGGTTCTCCGCGTACTTCCTCGAACAGGCCGACCTCATCGGACCCCTGACCGTGAGCGCCGCCGACCTGGGCGTGCTTTCCGTCGAGAGCTTCGCGGTCGGCGGCGGCAACCGCCTCGCGGTGTTCGTCGTGGGCGGGGTCCTCCTGAGCCTCGTGGGGGTGAAAGTCGCCTCCGCGCTCCGCGGGGTCGACCCTTCAATCGAGGAGCCCGAGATCGCCGACGGCGGCTCGGATTCGGACTCCCATCGGCAGTGAGCGCTCGCGAACCCGCCACGCCTTTGTCCGCGCCGCCCCGAGACGACGCATGGACGGGATCGGGACCGAGGACGACGCGGGTAGCGACGCAGGCGACGACCGGACCGACGGAGGCGCGTGGGTCGGGCTCTTCTCGGGCGGGAAGGACTCCTCGTGGGCGGTGTATCGGGCCATGGAGCGCGGTCTCCCCCTCTCCCGGCTGGTGACGGTCCACCCCGCGGGCGACTCCTACATGTACCACGTCCCGGCGACCGAACTCGCTTCCCTCGCCGCCGAGAGCATCGGGATCCCCCTCGTCGAGGTCTCGCCCGACGACTTCCACGCGGAGGAGGCGAGGGATTCGGGCCGCCAGGGCGACGCCGAGCTCGAGCCCCTCGAGGTGGCTCTCGCCGACGTAGACGACGAACTCGAGGGCGGGCTCGCGGGCGTCACCGCCGGCGCCGTCGAAAGCGAGTACCAGACGAGCCGGATCGAGGCGATGTGCGGGCGTCTCGATTGCGAGCTGTACGCGCCGCTGTGGCGCGAAGAGCCCCGGGAGCTCGCCGAGGCGATGCTCGAGGCGGGGTTCGAGATCGTGATCGTCCAGGTCGCCGCCGAAGGCCTCGATGAATCCTGGCTCGGGCGCCGGCTCGACCGCGACGCCCTCGCCGAACTGGAGGCCCTCAGCGAGGAGTACGGCGTCCATCTGCTCGGCGAGGGCGGCGAGTTCGAGACGCTCGTCGTCGATGGCCCCCACATGGACCGCCGGATCGAGCTCTCGTCCAAACCGGTCTGGGAGGGCACCCGGGGACGGCTTCGGGTGACCGACGCGGCTCTCGAGTAGTCAGCGATCGCCGTTCGTGATCCTCGTGTGGGCGCCGATCAGCGCGCCCGCGAGGTCCAGCCCCTCGAGTACGGTGCCCTCGTCGATGATCGACCGGCGGACGTCGGCGTCCCGGATCGTCGCCTCGGGGAAGACGAGCGAGCCCTCGAGGTGGCTCCCCTCGACGGTCGCACCGTCCATCACGTGGACGTCCGCCCCGATCGTCGAGTCCTCGACGCGTGCGGTGTCGGCGACGATCGACTCCCCCTCCAACTGCCAGCGGACGGCCTCGAGGTAGCTCTCTGGGGTGCCGATGTCGAACCAGGCGCCCTCGAAGGTAAAGGCGTAGGTCGGCTCCCGGTCGACGAGCCACTGGACGAACCAGCCGGGCTCGTCGGGGTTGTTGTCGCCGGCGAGGTACTCCGAGAGCAGCGACACCGACTCCCGGGGAAAGGCGTAGCAGGCGATCGAGACGAGCGTGCTCGCCGGGTTGTCGGGCTTCTCCTGGAAATCGACGACCCGGTCGCCCTCCAGCTCGACGAGCCCGTAGGATTTGGCCTTCTCTACGGAACCGACGTCGTAGGCGGCGATCGTCGGCCCACCGCTCTCCTCGAAGAAGTCGAGGAAGTCGCCAACCGCGAAGCTCATCAGGTTGTCGCCCGCGATCACGAGCAGGTCGTCGTCGACGCCCTCGCGGGAGACAAGTTGTGCGAGGGCGCCGACGACGCCGAACTTCTCGTCTTCGGCGCTCGTGTCCTCGACCGACAGAGTGGGTTTCTCGAACTCGCTTTCGGCGAGGTGGTCCTCGAAGCTCTCCGCGAACCGCTCGTTCGTGGAGACGAACACCTCCGAGATCCGGTCGTCGCCCTCCAACTCCTCGAGGATCCGGTCGATGACCGTCGAGTCGCCGATCGGGAGGAACATCTTGGGCCGATCCTTCGTGATCGGCCACAGCCTGGTCGCGTACCCGCCCGCGAGGACGACGGCCTTCATACACGCACCTCGCCCTCGGGCCGTAAGTCGTTTCGCCATGTCGTCTCGGAAGACCTATTCCGGTCGGGCGTCCGTGCTCTCCATGCGCGAGGCAGACGAGACCACCCGCGAGCGGATCCGGGCGGCGCTCGCCGAGGAGCCGGCCACCCCGAGCGAACTCGCCGCCCGGTTCGACCTCACCCCCTCGGTCGCGCTCGCCCACGTCGAACACGTCGCCCGGTCGGCCGAGGGCAATGGCGAGACGGTGATGGTCGCGCCGCCTGCGTGTACGGACTGCGGGTTCGACGGCTTCGACGACCTCCTGAATCGTCCCTCCCGGTGTCCCGACTGCAAGAGCGAGGCCGTCGCCGAGCCACGGGTGACGATCGGGAGCGAATAGACCGATGGCGACAGCGCTATTTACCGCGGCGGAGAGGAAGCCGGTAGGAACGCGAGCGACTCACATGACGACGACCACACCGACCCCACCCGATCCCGGGCCCGACGGAAACCGTGCGGCCCTCGTCGCCTCGCTGCTCGACTGGCTCGAGACGCGAGACCGGACGCCCGCGGAGCTCTCGCTCGTCCTCGATACCGTCTCGAACCGGCGCCGGCGGGTCACGATCGACGCCCTTCGAGCCCACGGCGAGGCGCTGACGCTACCCGACCTCGCCGAGGAGGTCGCCGTACGCGAGTTGGATCGCCCCCTGACCGAGATCGAGCCAGAAATTGTGACCGAGATCTACGCCTCGATCTACCACGATCACCTGCCGCGAATCGAGGACGCCGGGCTCGTCGCCTACGAACAGGAACGCGACCTCGTGGTGCCGGCCTTCGACTAACCGAACTTGCCGGTGATGTAGTCCTCGACCCGGTCGTGTTCGGGGTTCTCGAAGATCTCGTTCGTGTCCCCGGCTTCGACGAGTTCGCCGCCCGTGAGGAACACTGCCGTTTTATCCGAGATCCTGGCTGCCTGCTGCATGTTGTGGGTGACGATGACGACGGTGTACTCCTGGGCCAGTTCCTCGACCAGATCCTCGACCTTGGAGGTGGCGACCGGATCGAGCGCCGACGCGGGCTCGTCCATCAGGAGGACTTCGGGGTCGGTCGCGATGGCGCGGGCGATACACAGCCGCTGTTGTTGGCCCCCCGAGAGGTCCAGCCCGGATTCGTCGAGGCGGTCCTCGACCTCGTCGATGAGGGCCGCGCGCTCGAGGGCGGTGTGGATCCGCTCGTCGATGTCGTCGGTCTTGCCCTGGACCTCGAGGCCGTAGGCGACGTTGTCGCGGATCGATTTGGGAAACGGGTTCGGTTTCTGGAACACCATCCCGATCTTTCGCCGGAGGGCGACCGGATCAACGTCCTCGTCGTAGACGTTCTTGCCCCGAAAGAGGAGGTCGCCCTCGACGCGGGCGACGTCGATGAGGTCGTTCATCCGGTTGATCGACCGGAGGAAGGTGGACTTCCCACAGCCCGACGGACCGATGAGGGCCGTCACCCGGTGTTCGGGAATCGTCAGGTCGATCCCCCGGAGGGCCTGCTCGTCGCCGTAGAAGACGTCTAAGTCCCGGGACTCGATGACGGTCTCGGCCCCGTCCGTGGCTCCCGACCGCTCGGGGTCGTCGTCGGTTCTCGATTCCGGTTCGGAGCGATCGGCCATCCCCGTGACTGCCCCCTGACCGGCGCCATCCGAGCTCATTGGTTCGACGTTGGGCCGCCCCAAGTTACCTGTTCCGGATCACTCCAGAAGTCGGTCGTCGCCCTCGAGGGCGTACAGGGTCCGGCCGGCGACGTTGACCGCGTGGTCGCCGACCCGTTCGATGTCGCGGACCACCAGCAACGTCCCCAAGACGGCGGCAAACGGCTTCCCGTCGCCCGCCTCGTCCCCGGAGCCGCGAGTCGTCTCCAGGAGGTGCCGGAGGACCCGGTCGGTGACGGCCCCACACCGCTCGTCGAGTTCGTCGTCGCGGTCGGCGATCGCGGGGCACGCCCCGGCGTCGCGGGCGACGAACGCCTCGATCGCACGCTCGAGGAGTTCGAGCGCGAGCGCCCCGATCCGCTCTACGTCGGCGTCGACGGTCGCGACCGCGGGCCCCGCCCCCAACGCGTATCCCGCGAGGTTGGTCGCGAGGTCGCCGACCCGTTCGAGATCGGTGACGATCGCGAACGCCGCGACGATCCGCCGCAGGTCGGAGGCGACGGGCTGGTGGAGGCGAATCAGGTCGAGACACTCGCGCTCGATCGCGAGGTACCGACGATTTACCTCCCGGTCGCGCTCGATCACCGCCTCGGCGAGGTGGGCGTCTCCGGTAAACAGCGTCTCGATGCCGGTCGCGAGTCGATCGCGGACGAGGTCGCCCATCGCGACGACGGCTTCCTCCATGCGCTCGAGACGGGGCCGGTATCGCTCGCGGGCCATCCCTATCCGAACTTGCCGGTGATGTAGTCCTCGACCCGGTCGTGTTCGGGGTTCTCGAAGATCTCGTTCGTGTCGCCGAACTCGACGAGTTCGCCGCCCGTGAGGAACACCGCCGTTTTATCCGAGATCCTGGCGGCCTGCTGCATGTTGTGGGTGACGATCACCACCGTGTACTCCTCGGCGAGGTCGGCGATGAGGTCCTCGACCTTGGAGGTCGCGACCGGGTCCAGCGCCGACGCGGGCTCGTCCATCAGGAGGACGTCGGGATCGACCGCGATGGCCCGGGCGATACACAGCCGCTGTTGTTGCCCGCCCGAGAGCTCGAGTCCCGACTCGTCGAGGCGGTCCTGGACCTCGTCCCACAGCGCGGCGTCTCGCAGCGCGCGCTCGACGCGCTCGTCGATGTCGTCGGTCTTGTCCTGCACTTTGAGGCCGTAGGCGACGTTGTCGTAGATGCTCTTGGGGAACGGGTTGGGCGACTGGAACACCATCCCGATCCTCCGCCGGAGGGCGACCGGATCGACGCCCTCGTCGTAGACGTTCGTTCCCCCGAAGCGGAGCTCGCCCTCGACGCGGGCGCTGTCGACGAGGTCGTTCATCCGGTTGATCGTCCGGAGGAACGTCGACTTTCCACAGCCCGACGGACCGATCATCGCGGTGACCCGGTTTTCCGGGATATCCATGTCGACGCCCCGGAGCGCCTGGACGTCGTCGTAGAAGACGTCCACGCCCCGGGACTCGATGATCGTCCGCCCGGGGGTCGAGTGCTCGTCCGAGTCCTCGGTCGTCACCGACGTCTCGATGAGCCCGCCGGTCTCGCCGCTCGCTTCCGCGGCATCGATCCGTTCGTTCCGACTCGGCTTCCCGTCGTCTGGTACGTTTCTGGCCATGGTATCAACTCTCTCGCTGGTACTTGTTCCGGATGAGGATCGCCGTCCCGTTCATCATCAACAGGACGACCAGCAGCGTCACGACGCCGGCGGCGAGCACGCCGTAGCGAAACTCCGGCTGGATCTCCGAGGACCACGAGTAGATCTGGCGGGGCATCGCGCTGAACCGGGAGAAGAAGCCGTTCGGCGGCGTCCGGACGCTCGCGGCCGCCCCGATCATCAACAGGGGCGCGGTCTCGCCGATGGCCCGCCCCAACGCGAGGATCGTCCCGGTGAGCGTCCCCGGAAGCGCCCGCGGGAGCACGACGTTGCGGATCGTCTGCCACTGGGTCGCACCCATCCCGTAGGAGGCCTGTCGCAGCGAGTCGGGCACCGCCCGGATCGCCTCCTGGGCGGAGATGATGACGATCGGCAGGATCAACAGCCCGACCGTGAACCCGCCGACGATCACCGTTCCGTTGCCCAGATCGAACGTCCGGACGAAGATCGCCAGCCCCAGGAGCCCGTAGACGACCGAGGGCACCCCCGCGAGGTTGCCGATGTTGATCTCGACGAGCGTGACGAACGTCCCGAGCGGCCCGGAGTTCGGGGCGTACTCCTCCAGATAGATGGCCGCCCCGACGCCCACGGGGAACGCCGAGACGACGATTACGACGAGCATCAGGATGCTGCCGACGAGCGCGGGGTAGATGCCGGCGTCGGCGGGCGACCGGGAGGTCGCACTCGTCAGGAACCCCCAGTCGAGCCAGGGATCCGGCCCGGCGAACCCGACCGTCTCGACGACGAGGGCACCGACGAGCGTTCCCGCGACGACGACGACCGGGAACCAGAGGCCGGCGAGGCCCGCACGCTCGCGGACGACGCCCTCGAGGTAGACGCCGAGCGGGAGGAGCGTCGTCGTCGCGAGCACCACCCAGTGAGCGGCGTCGATGCCGACCGTCGGGGCGACCAGCGCACCCACGAGGGCGACGGCGCCGGCCGCCGCGACCGTCTCCAGACGGCCCCGGTCGTCCTCGCGGCGCCGGGAGACGATGCGCCCGAACGCGAACGCGACCGGGAGGGTGAGCGAGACGACGAGCAATAGCCAGTCGAGCGGGAGGACGGGCAGGGAGGTGAACAGCTCCGGGACGCCCGGGAGGAGTTTCGGGGTGGAAAACGAGAGGGTGAACAGCTCCGTCCCCGTCAGCGGCGTCGCGAGCGTCCGATCGACCGAGAGGGCGGGAACCCCGAAGATCGCCACCAGCGGGGCGACGATCAGGACGGCCAGGCGCTCGAGCGCGGCGTACGGCCGGAGTCGGCGGTGGAGTTCGATCGCCCCCGCGGCGGCGACGAGCGCCAGCGCGAGGCCGAACCAGTCGGCAACGGAGACGACCTCGAGGAAGACGACGACGATCCCCGCGCCGACGAGCAGGCCGACGACCGGGAGCCCGAACGTCGCGTAGGCCACCTCGCCGGCCGGTCCCTCGCGGGTGTAGCAGTAGGCCGCGACCGAAAGCGAGGGGACGACGAGCGTCAGGAAGAAGACGAGGTGCCAGCCGGGGTCGGCGCTGAGCGGGCGGACCGCGTCGTTGACGACGTACAGCAACAGGACGCCGACCATCAGCAGTCCGAACACCGTCGCGCCGAGGGTGACGGCCTCGAACAGGGTTCCCCGAAGGCGGCTGACCTCCTCCGTTCCCGTCATCCCGGCCGATTCGGGCGGTTCGGCCGGTTCGGCGGTGCCGCCCGCCATCAGGCACACCTCCGATCCGTCCCGTCTACGCTCGCGATCATTGGTACTCCTCTCGATGCCGTGCGGCGATCGCGTTGCTGAGTAGGTTCATGGCGAACGTGATGGCAAAGAGGGTGAGCCCGAGGGCGAACATACTCTTGTACGTCGGGGAGGCCGCCCCGACGTCGCTCGTGACGGCCTGGACCATCGCCGAGGTCATCGTCTGGCCGGACTCGGCGAGGCTCCCGACGGGATCGGTCAGGTCGAACATCCGGGGGCGAAGCCCCATCGCCATCACGACGATCATCGTCTCGCCGATCGCGCGGCTGAGCGCGAGGATGAACGACGAGAAGATGCCCGAGAGGGCGGCGGGGACGACGATACCGGTCGAGACCTCGTACTTCGTCGCGCCCAGTCCGTAGCCGGCCTCCCGGAGCGAGTCAGGCACGGCGCTCATCGCGTCCTCCGACAGCGAGGAGACCATCGGGATGATCATGATGCCTACCATGATCGAGGCGCTGAGGACGTTGAACGTCCCCAGATCGAGCCCGAGGCCCCGAAGGAAGTCGGTCAGGTAGATCAGCGCCAGGTAGCCGTAGACGACGGTGGGGATCCCCGCGAGGATCTCGAGTCCCGGCTTCAACACCGACCGGGCACGCGGACTCGCGTACTCGGAGAGGTAGATCGCCGACGCGACCCCGATCGGGATCGCCACGAGCGCCGAGACGGCCGTCACCAGCAACGTGCCAGTGACCAGTGGCAGGACGCCGAACTGGTCTCTGGCGGTCACCCACGTCGTTCCGGTGAAGAAGTCGACGGGGTCGACCATCCCGAAGAACTCGACTGCGTCGACGGCGAGCGCGACGACGATAGTCACCGTCACGACGACCGACAGCGCCGCACAGAGGAACAGTACGAGACGGTACACCCGCTCGCGTGCGACCCGACTCCGCTCGCCGCCGGTCAGTTGCAAACGCGTCGACTCCGTTCGTATCTGGTCGTCCATGACGTATAATATGTGAGTGGTCTAACTGGTAGCGGGCGCTCCGATCAGCTCCCGGTGATCTCCTCTAAGGTACTGAGGTTCTCGTCGCGCAGATCGGTGCTGGCGGGGACGTAGCCGATCTCGGAGACGCGGTCGGTCTCGGAGTTCTCGATATAGAAGTTCAGGAACTCGGCGACCTCCGGGCGCTGAGCGGACTCCTCGCTCGCGTAGATGAACAGCGGGCGAGCCATCGGGTAGTCGCCGGACTGGGCGTTCTCAAGGCTCGGTTCCGTACACTCGCCGTCCTCTGACTCGCGGACCTCGACGGCCTTCACCGAGTCGGAGTTCTCGCTGTAGTAGGCGTACCCGAAGTAGCCCATCGCGTACTGGTTGTCCTGGATCCCCTGGACGATGAGGTTGTCCTCCTCGGTGGGCTCGTGTTCGGCGGTGTGTTCGTAGTCCTCCCCGATGACGTTCTCGTTGAACCAGTCGTAGGTCCCCGAGGTCGAGGCCGGGCCGAACAGCGCGATCTCCTCGTCGGGCCAATCGTCGCGGACGTCCGACCAGGTCTGTGCGCGGTCGTCGCGCCAGATCTGTGAGAGTTCGTCGAACGTCATGCAGTCGACCCAGTCCGCGTCGTTGTTGACCGCCACCGTCAGCGCGTCGCTGGCGATCTGGAACTCGACGGGTTCGACGTCGTTGGACCCGCAGTTCTCGGTCTCCGCCTCCTGGATCGGGCGCGACGCGCCGTTGATGTCGGAGTCGCCCGGACAGAAGTGGTTCTCGAAGCCGCCCCCGCTCCCGGTCGAGTCGACCGTGACGTTGACGTCGGGGTACTCCTCCATGAACAGCTCGGCGAACGAATCGGAGACGGGGAACACCGTCGAACTCCCCGTGATGATTACCTCGCCGGAGAGGTCCTCTGAGCCGCCGTTTCCGTTCCCGTTGCCGGAGTCGTTGCCACTGCCGTTGCCATTGCCGTTCCCGTTTCCGTTTCCGTTACCATTACCGTTCCCGCCGTTCCCGCCGTTCCCGCCGTTTCCGCCATTACCGTTCCCGTTCCCGTTTCCGTTACCATTGCCGTTCCCGCCGTTTCCGTTCCCGTTGCCGTTCCCGCCGTTTCCGTTCCCGTTGCCGTTCCCGCCGTTTCCGTTCCCGTTGCCGTTGCCGTTGCCGTTGCCGCCGTTTCCGTCCCCGCTCGCATCGTTTTCCGAACAACCGGCGACCGACAGCACGCCGGCGACCCCCGTCGTCGCGATGAATTTCCGCCTCGAGACGCCCCCGATCGAACGGCCGTTGTCTGCCGTCATCACCCGGATGGTTCGGAGGGTCGTAGAAATACGATGCTATGACCTCTATATATTCGACTGTAGGGATATGTCCCGATACGTACAGCGCAGTAGATCGCCTATATCCGACGATTACGGGGAACGAGAACTGTAGTGCCGATCGGTAGGCGATCGATGGTCGGCGAACTATAGAGGCCGTGAAGGGGGAACTACTGGTACCGGTTCCTGACGAGGATCGCCGCGGAGTTGATCGACAGCAGGACGACCAGCAGCGTCACCGAGGCGGCGGCGACGACGCCGTACTGGAAGGCGGTGTCGGGGTAGGAGGCCCAGGTGTAGATCTGCATCGGCATCGCGCTGATCTTGCTGAAGAGGCTGTTTGGCACCCCGAAGACGGTCGTCGGCGCCCCGATCATGATCAGCGGCGCGGTCTCGCCGATCGCCCGCCCGAGCGCGAGGATGGTTCCCGTCATGATCCCCGGCAGGGCCTCGGGGAGGACGACGTTGCGGATCGTCTGCCACTTGGTCGCGCCCATCCCGTAGGAGGCCTGGCGCCGCGAGTCGGGGACCGCTCGGATCGCCTCCCGGGCGGAGATGATGACGATCGGCAGGACGAGCAGGGAGACGGTGAAGCCGGCCACGAGCAGCGTGCCGTAGCCGATATCGAGCAGCGTGACGAACAGTCCCAGCCCCAGTAAGCCGTAGACGACCGAGGGAACGCCCGCGAGGTTCGCGATGTTGATCCGGACGAACCGCTCTACGGGTCCGTCGCCGGCGTACTCCTCGAGGTAGACCGCGGCGCCGACGCCCAGCGGGAAGGTAACGAGGGCGATCACGATCATGAGGAAGATCGAACCCACGAGCGCGGGGTAGAAGCCGGCCTCGTAGGGGTTGGGGTGGGGCGGGCTCGTCAGGAACTGCCAGTCGAGCCAGCCGACGGCGTCTCGCGTGACGTAGACGAACAGGATCCCGAGCGCGACGATGCCGACGAGCGTCGCTGCCAGCGTGAGGTACTCGAAGGCCACGTCCTTGCTCCGGCTGATCCGCCCGAACGAGTGGTCGTCCCCGGTATCGGCGGCCATCAGCGGTACACCTCCCGATAGCGCGAGGCGACGAGTTCGCTCAGCAGATTCATGACGAAGGTGATGGCAAAGAGGGTGAGCCCGACGGCGAAGAGGCTCTTGTAGGCGATCGACTGGCCCGTGACGTCGCTCGCGCCCAGTTGGACCATCGCCGCCGTCATCGTCTGGACCGACTCGAGGAAGACCCCGGCGGGATCCGTGAGATCGACCAGCCGCGGGGTCTGGCCCGCGGCGATCGTGACGGCCATCGTCTCGCCGATCGCGCGGGAAAGCGCGAGGATAAACGAGGAGACGATCCCCGACAGCGCCGCGGGGACGACGACCGACGTCGAGACGGTGAACTTCGTCGCGCCCAGCCCGTAGGAGGCCTGCCGGAGGTCGTCGGGGACCGCCGACATGGCGTCCTCGCTGATCGAGGAGACCATCGGGATGATCATGATGCCGACGACGATCGAGGCCGACAGCGCGTTGAACGTCGAGACCGGCACGAGGGCGTCGATCGCGGGCGTGATATAGACCAGCGCGAGGTAGCCGTAGATCACCGTGGGGACGCCCGCGAGCACCTCGAGGGCCGGCTTCAGGATCGACCGCGCCCGGCCGCTGGCGTACTCCGAGAGGTAGATCGCCGTCAGGAGCCCGATCGGCAGGGCGATCAGCGCCGAGCCGAACGTGATGACGAGCGTGCCCGTGACCAGCGGGAGGACCCCGAAGCTCACCGGCTCGTTCGTCGGCGTCCACCGCGTTCCCGTGAAGAACTCGATCGGCGACACCGCCGAGAAGAACTCGACGGCGTCCGCGAGCAGCGTGAGGAGGATCGCCGCGGTCGTCAGGATCGAGACGGCCGCACACACCGCGAACACGACGCGGACGACCCGGCCCCGCATCGACCGGGCGCTGTCGTGACCGAGTTCGAGACCGCTCATCCGGTCACCTCCGCGACCGCCTCCTCTAAGCGTTGGAGGTTCTCGTCGCGGACCTCCTCGGTGATCGGGACGTAGCCGACCTCGGAGACGATGTCGGTCGCCGCCCGTTCGATGAAAAAGCGCACGAAGTCCCGTACCTCCGGTTCGGCCAAGGACTGCTGTGCGGCGTACGTAAAGAGCGGCCGGGCGAGGGGCGTGTACTCGCCGTTCATCGCCGTCTCGAGGGAGGGAGAGACACAGCCGTCGCCGGCGTCGATCGCGACGGCCTTGATCGAGTCGGGGTTCTCGCTGTAAAACGAGAATCCGAAGTAGCCGATCGCGTGCCGGTTGCCCTGGACGCCCTGGACGATCGTCCGGTCGCGCTCGGTCGCGTAATAGTTGCTGCGGTGGTTCGCGTCCTCGCCGATGACCGCCTCGACGAAGTAGTCGAAGGTGCCCGAGGTCGTGTCGGCGCCGTAGAACTCGAACTCCTCGTCGGGCCACTCCTCGCGGACGTCGCTCCACCGCTGGGCGCCATCGGCCCGCCAGATCTCCCGGAGTTCATCGACGGTCAGACAGTCGATCCAGTCGGCCTCGGGGTTGACGACCACCGTCAGCGCGTCGGTCGCGACGGTGAACTCGATCGGCGTGATCCCGTTGTCGCCACACTGTTCGATCTCGCCCTCCGAGATCTCGCGGCTGGCGTTGTTGAGGTCGGTCATCCCCGGACAGAAGAAGTTCGAGAACCCGCCGCCGCTCCCGGTCTGGCTGATCGAGACGGTGACGTCCGACCGTTCCTCGTCGAACGCCGCGGCGATCGCCTCCGCGACCGGGAAGACGGTGCTGCTTCCCGCGATCGCCACCTCCCGCGGGTCGCCGCCGACCGCCGCGATCGGGTTCGACCCGAGACACCCCGAGAGCCCGGCGGTCGCCCCCGCGCCCGCGACCGCCAGAAACCCCCGGCGCGACACCCCGCGGCCGCCGCCACTCGTCGGCTCGCGTACCATCGTCCATCTATTGAGGACACCCTATCTAAATGTCCTACTATGATGTCTATATAGATCTACGTTGGACAACCGTTGGCGCACGATATCTCCGGACCGATACCGAGACACTGATCGACTAATCGCAAGAGAGAGCGGCGTTTCAGATCCGACCTTCCCTCTCTATAGCTTGTCGTAGATTTATATTCCTGGAGTCGAAACGGCGCCACATGGAGACGCGCAAGGTCCAGGTGACCGGCGGCTCGACGTACACCGTCTCGCTCCCGAAGTCGTGGGCGACCGACAACGCGGTCAGCGGCGGGACGACCGTCGAGTTCTACCCCGAGGACGACTCGCTGGTGCTCACCCCCGAGAGCGACGCCGACCGCCAGCGGGGCACCTTGGACGTCACGAACCTCGAGGGCGAGCGGCTCACGCGTGCCGTGATGACGATGTACGTCAGTGGCTTCGACGTCATCAGCCTGGAGGCCGGCCGGATCACCACCGACCAGCGACGCGCGATCCGGGAGGCGACCCAGGGACTCGTCGGCGTCGAGGTGTTAGAGGAGACGACCGACAGCGTCGTCATTCAGGACCTACTCGACTCCTCGGAGCTCTCGATCGTCAACGCCGTCACCCGGATGCGCCTGATCGCGGGCTCGATGCTCGAGGACGCCGTCACCGCCCTCGTCGAGGACGACGACGACATCGCGAGGGACGTCATCGAGCGCGACGACGACGTCGACCGCCTCTGGCTGGTCGTCTCCCGGATCTTCCGAGCGACGCTTCGTTCGCCCCGTGCTGCCGAGGAGTTGGGTGTTCCCCGGGAGGACTGCTTCGACTACCACTCGAGCGCCCGCCAGCTCGAACGGATCGCCGACCACGCGGTCAAGATCGCCACCCTCGCGCTCAAGCTAGAGGAGATCCCCGAGGAGGTCGCCGAGGCCCTCGTCGCGCTCCGCGAGGACGCCTTCGACGTCCTCGAGAAGTCGATGGACGCACTGTTCGCCGAGGAGAGCGCGGAGGCGACCGAACTCGGCCACGCCGCTCGCGAGGCGATCCTCGAGATCGACGAGCACGCACGCGCGATCGACGAGATGCTGCGCGAACTCGACCCCATCCAGGCTCAGTCGCTGGGGCTGATCGTCGACTCGTTGTCGCGAAGCGCCGACTACGGGGGGAACGTCGCAGAGACCGCCCTCCAGAAGGCCGCGCCCCGGCCCTGATTCGCGCCGCTCGCGCTCAGTACGTCCGCGCGAAGTAGGCGACCTCCTCTGCGTGGTCGCCACAGACCCCACACTCCTCGCTCTCGGGTTTCTCGACCTCGCCCGCGGTCTCGCCGCCCTCCGCTTCCAGGGGCTGGAGGACGATCTCGGCGGCCATCTTCTCCTTGATCGCCTCCTCGCAGGCCTCGTCGCCACACCACGGCGTCTTCACGTAGCCGCCGTGGCGTCCGAGGGTGCCCATGATATCCTCCGGGGCATGGGCTTCCCGAACGTTGTCGTCGAGACGTTCCGCTGCGGCGTCGTACAGCTTGTCGTAGATCCGATCGAGATGGTCGTCGACGGCGTCGACGATCCCCTCGCGCCCTTCGACGCCCTCCTCCTTGTCCGGCCGGTGGACGAGGGTGACCTCCTCGTCTTCGACCTCGTAGGGGCCGATCTCGAGTCGCAGGGGGACGCCGTTCAACTCGTGTTCGTTGAACTTGAAGCCGGGATTTCGCTCGTCGCGGTCGTCGAGCTCGACCCGGAACCCGGCCTCCTCGAGTTCGTCGGCGATCGCCGCCGAGTACTCGAGGACCTCCTCCTGGGTGTCTTCCTGCCAGATGGGAACGATGGCGATCTGGGTGGGCGCGACCGTCGGGGGCAGTACGAGCCCCTGGTCGTCGGAGTGAGTCATGATCAGTGCGCCGAGTGCCCGCCACGACAGGCCCCAGGAGGTGGTGTACGCCGTTTGCTCTTCTTCGTCCTCGCCTGCGAACGAGATGTCGAACGCCTCTGCGAAGCTCTGGCCGAGGTGGTGGCTCGTCCCGCCCTGGACCGAGCGCCCGTCGGGCATTAGCGCCTCGACCGTCGTCGTCGTATCGGCGCCGGGGAACTTGTCGTGTTCGGGCTTCTTGCCCCGGAGAACGGGAATGGCGAGCACGTCCTCGTACACCCGCTCGTACTGGCCGAGGCGGGTCCAGACCTCCGCCCAGGCGCCCGCATCGTCGGCGTGGGCGGTGTGGCCCTCCTGCCAGAGGAACTCCTTGGTTCTAAAAAAGGGCTTGGTCTCGGTGGCCTCCCACCGGACCACGGAACACCACTGGTTGAGCCGCATGGGGAGGTCGCGGTGGCTCCGGACCCAGTCGGCCATGAAGGGCGCGATGATCGATTCGCTGGTGGGTCGCACCGCAAGGCGTTCCTCGAGTTCGTCGTGGCCGCCCTGCGTGACCCACGCGACCTCGGGGTCGAACCCCTCGACGATCTCCTTTTCGCGCTCGAGGAAGCTCTCGGGGATGAACATCGGGAAGTAGACGTTGTCGACGCCGGTCTCCGCGAACCAGCCGTCGAGGGCGTCCTGGATTGCCTCCCAAAGCGCGTAGCCCCGCGGTTTCGTCACGATGAAGCCGCCCATCGGGGCGTAGTCGGCAAGCCCCGCCTTCCGGACGACTTCGGCGTACCACTCGCCGGGTCTGTGCGATTTGGACTCGGTGATCCCGAGTTCCTGGCTCTCTTGGCTCTCCTCGCTCATACTACCCAGTCCGTCAGCGCAGGCTTAAACGATGCGAAGGTGTGGCGGTCGATGGCGGGGCAATCAGGCAGGTGCAAGCCCCGGTTACAGGGGTCAGGAGCCGAAATCGCGGGGTATGTCAGCGAGGTTCACCGACGAGGACGAGGGAAAACCGGTTGTCAACGCCGACGGCGAGAAGGTCGGCATCGTCAAGAGCGTCGAGGGCGGCACCGCCTACGTCGATCCGGACCCGAACGTCGCGGACACGTTCAAGTCCGCGATGGGCTGGGGCGACTCGGGCGAGGACACGTACGCCCTGAAGGAGAGCAACGTCGAAGCGATCACCGACCGGGAGATCCAGGTCCGGCGGCTGTAGGCAGAGCACTGGCAGGTCCCCGTCTTCGACGACCATCTCCGATAGCCGTGAGTCCGCTCGACTCACCGGGTGAATCCGAGAGGTGGGTTCCGGGATTCGTTCCGAATCCCCGTTACTTCGAGCGTGCCAACCTTTTGCGCTGCGCTCCCTCGCAGTGCTCGGTCGCTCGGCAAAACGTCGATGAAAAGCACGGCGTCACCCCCTCAGCCGCGCCTTTGGCGCGGCTTCGAGGGATTACTCGGCCCGCTCGCTCACTCCGTTCGCTCGCGGCTGTCGGGCTTGCCACCGCCTGTACGTAACGCTGTTCAGCTGTGTGGAAGGAAATCGCTACGGAACATCGAGGGGCGGTCTGCTGGTAGAGGTGAGGATCTCGTGGAACTCGAGGAGACGGTGGTCGACGAGAAAAAACTCAGTCCAGCGCGACGGCGTTGACCTCGCCGGTCTGGCCCGGACGCGAGGTGACGCGGGCGCGATCGGCCTCGTCGGTCTCGATGACGGCGCCCTTCGTGATGATGTTCCGCCGGACGTAGTTGGGGTTGGCGTCGTTCTCGACGACGTCGATGATCGTCGCCGTCCGCGTCTCGCCGCCGACGTGGACGTTCGCGACGTCGGTCGCGAGCGCGCGGGTCTTGGTCCCGTTGCCCCGGACGTCGACGGTCTTGAAGCGGCCCTCCCCGACCTGGGTCTCGGTGGGGAGCCGGCCGAGCTGGTGTTTCTTCCGGCTTCGGGTGTCCTTCAGTCGGCCGCCGGTCCGCTTGCGCGTCGAGCGTCCCTGATCCTGCATACCCCCGACGAGGCCGGGGACGTACTTGAATGCAGCCTTTCGACCCGCGCCGCCGCCGGGACCGAGCCGTGAACCACCACGGTTTTGTCTCCCCCGGAGAGTCCTCCGTCGATGAGTCTCCGGGTCGCCGTCGCGGCGCCGTTCGTCCAGAACGGGAGCCGTAGGCTCCGGGAGAACGAGTTCGTCGTCGCCCTCTCGCTGGATCGCGACTGGTTTTCGCCCGACCAGGCCAAGCGGCTGGTGGACGTCGCCACCGAACGGGGCCTCCTGGATCGGGAGGGAAACGACCTCGAGACCACCTTCGACCCCGCCGAGGTCACGGTTCCGGAGGGGTTCGCCCCCGAGGAGGACCTCCTGCGGGAGCGCTCGCCGTTCGAGCGGGTCTTAGACGCGCTGGTCGCCGAGGGCGTCGAGAAACACGAGGCCGTCGGCGCGATCAACCGGCTCCAGACCGAACTCGGGATCGCCATCGAGGCCGCGGCGGTCGTCTACGCCCGGCGGGAGGGGCTTCCCGTCGAGGAACTCGAGGACCCGGCCCGGGCGGCGGTTCTCGCCGACGGAAGCGATGGCGCCGGGAGCGACGAGGGTTAGTCCCCCTCACCCGAAGACGGGGTATGGTCGAAGGACGGATCACCGACGGCCGCCGGATCGCCCAGCTGCTCGCGAGCGAGATCGAAGGGCACGAGGGCGGCGAACTGGGGGCGCTGTCGGTGGTCGACGCAGCGCCCGACGCAGCGGGGGGCGCCCGCGCGTACGACGTCGCCGACGGGGAGGGGGTGCTCGCGCGGGTGTTCGTCGGCGAGGAGGAGGCCCGACTCGAGTTCGCCCGCGGCGACGAGGCCGTGCGGTCGGCGACGTTCGGCGACCGCGACGACATCGTGGTCCACACCGACGGCGAGCGGACGGTTCTCGAGGTCGGAAGCGGCGCGGCGGTCAAACCCGCGACGCGGGCGCTCGCCGCCGCGGCGGCGTGATCACTCGAGGTCGGCGAGGATCCGGGGGAGGTCCTCGGCGATCCGGTCCCGGATGACGCCGGCGACCGCGCGTGAGTCGGGCGTTTCGCCGCGTTCGTGGACGTGGACGGCGTCCATTCCGGCGCCGACCGCGCCGGTGACGTCCGTCTCGGGGTCGTCGCCGACGTAGACCGCTTCGCCGGGCGCGACGCCGAGGGCGGCGAGGATCGCCTCGAACGCCCGCGGGTCGGGCTTGCCGGCCTCGAGTTCGCCGGTAACGAAGGCGGCGTCGAAGCGTCCTTCCCAGCCGAGCGTCGCGAGTTTCTCGCGCTGGGCGCGGACGGGGCCGTTGGTGAGCAGGCCGACGCGGTACCGGTCGCGGAGGGTCTCGACCATCGTCTCGGCACCGGGGACGGGACCGATCGTCTCGGCGGTGCGCTCGCGGTAGGCCGCCGCGACGGCTTCGGGGTCGGCGTCGCTGTCGGCGAGCAGGTCGGCGAAGATCGGCTCGCGGCTCTCGCGGGTGAGGTTCCGGCCGTGGGCCGCGAGGTACTCCTCGCGGGCGATCGCGGGGGCGTCGGCGCGTTCGACGGCCTCGGCGAGGACCGTCTCCCGGTCGCGGTCGGGGACTGCGAGGGTGTCGTCGAGATCGAACACGACCGCGGTGGGCATGGACGGGGGTTGGGACGGTGCCGGCTTGAAGCTGTCCCCTCTCGGACGGCCTCCGAGAGCCGGGACCGGCGAACCCTCAGTCGTCAGTCGGAGTTCCCCGTAGCCCCTCGGAGAGCCGCGGGACGACCCGCTCCTCGATCCGGCCGGCGTACCCCATCAGCGTGGTGCCGAGGACGCTCATCACGAGCACGTAGCCCACCGCGAAGGCGTTGATCGCGTTGGCAGTGTCACTCGCGAGCCCGCTTCCCGCGCCCGCGATGGCGACGCTCGCGATGATCAACGAGAACTCCCCGCGGGTGACCATTCCGAGGCCCACGCGCACGGAACGGCGCTCGTCGAGGCCGTAGATCCGCCCGCCGAGGTAGCCGCTGACGAGTTTCGTCGGCGTCGTCGCGAGGACGGCGACGGCGACGAGGCCGGCGACCCCCGGAAACAGCGCCGGGTCCGTGACGAGCCCGATCCAGAGGAAGAAGACGGCGGCGAAGACGTCCCGGACGGGTTCGAGGAGCCGCTCGATCTCGGTGACGTGGTCGGTCGAGGCGAAGGCCATCCCGACGAAGAAGGCGGCGACGGCCTCGCTGACGCCGATCGCGAGGGCGGCCCCCGCGATCGGAACCGTGATTCCGAGCGCCCGGAGCACGAGGAACTCGTGGGAGTCGGTGTCGAGGGCGCGCTCGAGGACGGGGGTGGCGTAGTGGACGCCGGCGAGGAGCACGGCGATGAACGCGACCGCGACCGCGACCTCGCCGACGGCCGCGCCGACGTCGCCTCCGCCGAGAGCAAGCGCGGTGGCGACAACGAGGTAGACGGCGATGAAGAGGTCCTCGAAGACGAGCGTGCCGAGCATCGGGTCGGCCTCGTCGTTTGCGATCCAGCCCAGGTCAATCAGGGACTTGGTGATGATCGCCGACGAGGAGATGTAGACGATCCCCGCGAGGAGGAAGGCGGGGAGAAAGGCGCCGAAGAGGAGGTAGCCGAGGGCGAGGCCGGCGCCGAAGTTGATCAGCAGGTCCACCGCTCCCGCCTTCCCGATCAGGTCCCGAGAGGCGAGCAACCGCTCGACGTTGAACTCCAGACCCAGGAAGAAGAGGAGCATCACGATCCCGAGTTCGGCCCCGAGATAGACGAACTCGCTCTCGCCGTCGAGGGCGAGGGCGGCGCCGTGGGGGAGGACGTCGAGCCCCACTAAGGCGGGAAAGTCGATCCCGCCGAGCACGTGGGTGCCCAGAAGCATCCCCACGAGGATGTAGAAGGGGATCACCGACTGGCCGAGGCGAGTCGCGAGGACGCCGACGGCCGCCGCGGCCCCGAAGAGGACGCCGACGTCGATCAGGGCGGTCTCAGCCGCCACGGGCGATCACCCTCCGTCCCACACGAAGCGCCGATTGGAGATCTCTCGCCGGTAGGGCGCCCCTCACCGTTGGGGATCGTCCCCGAGCAGCGCCTCGAAGGCCGTACAGCTCTCGCGGTCGCCGACGACGACGAGCGTGTCGCCGGCCTCGATGACGCTCTCGGGACCCGGCGGGGCGACGACCTCGTCGTCGCGCTGGATCGCGACGACCGAGACCCCCGTCTCCTCGCGGACGTTCACCTCCCCCAGGCTCCGGCCGGCGAGCTCCGCGTTGGGAGCGACGTTGTACCACTCGAGGAACGTCTCCTCGGAGAGCATCGTCTCGACGCGGTCGCTCGTCACCGGCTGGAAGTACGCGCCCTCGAGGATCGTGCCGACGGTCCGGGCGAGGCGGTCGGGTAACTCGAACAGCTTCTCGCCGTCGGCACCCTCCTCTGCCTTCAGGTAGACCTCGCGTTTGCCCGTGTTGTGGGTGACGACGACGAGGCGCTCGCCGTCCTCGAGTTCGACCTCGTACTTCTTCCCGACGCCCGGGAGGTCGCTCTCGTAGATGGTCATACCCGAACACCGGGCGGGGTAGTAATAAAGCACGTGACGGCGCCCGGCCGCGGACGCCCGGTCGTGATCGCCCCGTCGCGGGAGACGAGCCCTCCGTTCGTTCCGAAGTCCGTGAATCATCGGCTTTATTTCCGACTGCCGTCTCCCTCTCGCCAGTCACGAATGGCCCGCCGCATCCACGTCGATTACCGTGCGAGCCTCTCCACCCTCGGGACGGTGCTCACCTATCTCTCGGCGGCGCTTCTGTTCCCGACGGCCGTCGCCGTCTACTACGGCGAGAGTCCGCTTCCGTTCCTCGTGGCGCTCGCGGTCGCGGTCACGGTCGGACGGGGCCTCGAGCGTCTCGACGACGAGCCGGAGATGGGCAACCGCGAGGCGTTCCTGATGGTCGCGCTGACCTGGCTCGTCGTCCCGCTGGTGGGCGCTCTCCCCTATCTCGTCGCCGGGTCGGGAACCGTCGCCCATCCGGTCAACGCCCTCTTCGAGAGCATGAGCGGCTTTACGACGACGGGCGCGACCGTCCTGGGAGAGATCTCGTTCGAGCGCCACTCGCGGTCGATCCTCATGTGGCGCCAGCTCAGCCAGTGGCTCGGCGGGATGGGCATTCTGGTGCTGATGGTCGCGATCCTCTCTGAGCTGTCGGTCGGTGGCACCCAGCTCATCCGCCACGAGGCCCCCGGAATCAGAGTCGAGAAGCTCACGCCCCACATCCGCGAGACCGCACAGGTGCTGTGGTCGATCTACGCCGGGTTCACCGTCGGCGCCGTCGTCGTCTACTACCTCCTTCACCTCCTCGGTCTCGCCCCGAACATGACCCTCTACAACGCCGTCGCCCACGCGCTGACGACGCTCCCCACCGGCGGGTTCTCGCCGGAAGCCAGGAGCGTCGAGGCGTTCACACCGATCGTCCAGTGGACGGTGGTCCCGTTCATGATCGTCGCAGGGACGAACTTTGCGCTCTACTGGTACGTCCTCCAGGGCCGGATCGAACGCCTGACCGAGAACGCGGAGTTTCGGCTCTACCTCGCCGCGATGGGCGCCGTGAGCGCGCTCGTCTCCGGGCTCCTGTTCGCCGGGGTCGGCCTCGCGGAGACGCCGACGATCGGGCCGATCCCGGGCAACCTCGAGATCTCGCTGCGCCACGGCGTCTTCCAGGCCGTCGCGGTCGTGACGACGACGGGCTACGCGAGCATGGACTTCAACACCTGGAACGCCTCCGCACAGGTCGCCCTGATGTTCGCGATGTTTCTGGGCGGCTCGGCCGGCTCCGCGGCCGGCTCGATCAAGATCGTCCGCTGGTACGTCGTCGGGAAGTCGATCCGCCGGGAGCTGTTCCGGATCGTCCATCCCGAGGCCGTCCGCCCGATTCGGATGGGCGCCCGCGACGAGGTCGTCGACGAGGAAACCGTCCACAGCATCTTCGTCTTCACTGCGCTCTTCTTGCTCCTGTTTGGGGCCTCGACGCTGTTGCTCTTTCTGGACGCCCACCGGATCGGCCTCGAACTCGACGCCCTGGAGGCGACGAGCGCGGCGATCGCCACCCTCGGCAACGTCGGCCCCGGCTTCGGCGTCGTCGGCCCGATGGGGAGCTACGAGCCGTTCTCGGCGACCGCGAAGCTCTACATGGTCTTTCTGATGTGGATCGGGCGCCTCGAGATCCTCGCGGTGCTCGTGATCCTGACGCCGGCCTACTGGCGCTCCTGATCGGCCAGCCCCTCGATCAGGAAGGTTGCGGAGGCGAGGTTGGTCGCCAGCGCGGTGTCGTGGACGTCACAGATCCGCAGCAGCGCGGAGATGTCGGGTTCGTGGGGCTGGGCCCGAAGCGGGTCCCGGAGGAAGACGATCCCGTCGAGACGGTCGCGGGCGACCTCCGCGCCGATCATCAGGTCCCCGCCGAGGGGACCGGAGGCTTGGGGATCGACGTCGAGGTTCGTCTCCTCGTTGAGCCGGCCGCCGGTGGTTCCGGTCGCGATCAGGTCGTACTCGGCGAGCTGGGCGGCGTGCTCGCGGGCGAAGTCGACCAGGTCGTCTTTCTTCTCGTCGTGGGCGATCAGCGCGACGCGGGTCATATCCGACCTCTCGCGCCGGCGATGGAAACGTTTTCGGCCCTCGACGAGCCACTCGGGGCGATGACCGCCAGGACCCCCTTCTTCGACCGACTGGCCGAGCGCATCGAGCGGATCGACAGCGTCCTCTCGGTGGGTCTCGATCCCGACCCCGCCCGACTGCCCGAGGACCTCCGCGACCGGGACCTGCCACGGTGGGCGTTCAACCGTCGGATCATCGACGCCACACACGAACACGCTGCCGTCTTCAAACCCAACGCCGCATTCTACGAGGATCCGGAGGGGTGGCGCGCCTTGGAGGAGACGATCGCGTACGCCCACGGAAAGGGGGTTCCGGTCCTGCTTGACGCCAAACGCGCCGACATCGGGAACACGACCCGCCGCTACGCGGATCTCGTCGATCCCGACCGCGACGGACCCGCCGCGGACGCGATCACCGTCAACCCCTACATGGGCGGAGACTCCCTCCAGCCGTTCCTGGCCAACGAGACTGCGGGCGTGTTCGTCCTCTGTCGGACCTCCAATCCGGGCGGCAGCGACCTCCAGGACCTCCCCTTGGAGACGGGCGAACCCGTCTACGAGCGCGTCGCCGCGCTCGCGGACCTCTGGAACGACCACGGCAACGTCGGGCTGGTCGTCGGCGCGACCCAGCCCGAGGAGTTAGAAGCGCTCCGCGAGATCGTTCCAGATCTCCCCTTTCTGGTCCCCGGAATCGGCGCCCAGGGCGGCGACGCCGAGCCTGCAGTCGAGTACGGGCTCGCAGAGGGCGTCGGACTGATCAACTCCTCGCGAGGGATCGTCTTCGCCGGCGACGACGCCACCGGCGAGGGAGCCGACGCCTACGCCTCCGCGGCCGGCCAGGCCGCGAAACGCCTCAAGAGCCGACTCAATCGTTATCGAGCGTAGTTGGCAGACCGTCGTCGGGGCGTGCTACGTGTACCGTCGTCGGATGGCGGGCGGAGAAAACGGGTCGAGCGTCGGGCGCACCGACGAATCAGTCGGCGAACTCGACGGTCGGGCTGTTGGGCTGGGCGAGAGTCACGAGGGTGTAGACGGGCGACCGGCGGTAGTAGTCGCCGACGGTCTCCCGCTGCTCGTCGGTGAGGTCGCCCTCAACCTCGATTTCGATCTCCAGGTCGTCATACATCTCGTCGGCCCGGTCGGTGTCGTGGATGCCAAAGAGCATCCGGAGATCGACGGGCGCGTGGACCGTGGTCGTGACGCCCTCGACCGGAACGCCCTCGCGGATCGCGTTCCAGACGATCGTGCCGTTGATGCAGGCGGTCAGCCCCGCGAGCGCCCCCTCGACCGCCTCGTAGCGGTCGGTCGGATCGAGGTAGCCCAGGGTTTCCTCTAGCTCCGGCGGGAGCCCGAACTCGAGGGTGTGTTCGCGACCGCCGCCCATCTCGTCGCCGCCCAATCCCCAGGGGCCGATGGTCGCTGTCGTCCGGTTTGCGACCGCCTCGGCGTCGCCCGAGGCCCGGAACTCGATGTGACCGTCCTCGGGGTGTTCCTCGAGCCAGTCGATGAACTCGAGGAACTCCTCGACCCGGACGTCGTGTTCGACGCGTTCGTTCTCCGTCCGCCGCGCGTGTGTGCTCATGGTCGGTTCACCGGTGGTACGTAGGCGCCCGAGGGAGATAACCGGCGTTCGCGACCGGGCGGACAGTCCCCTCGGGCGGCGGGTCGCTCCGACCTCTCTCGGACTCGCCGCGGCGATACACGAGGGGTGCGAGATCAGTCGCCGACGACCCGGCCGACGAGCCGGTCGCCCTCGAAGCGGCCGACGACCTCAACGGCGACGGGTTCGGCGGTCGGATCCTCCGGAAGCCGGTCGAGTCCCTCGCAGACGGCGATGTCGGCGGGGCTGGACTCGTTTGGGTGGTCGGCGACGAGGCGGCCCTCGGCGTCGTACTCGAGGGAGAGCTCGAACCGTTCGCCGATCGCCAGCGGTGCCGAAAAGAGGTCCCGGATGGAGGTCATGGCGTCGGCCTCAGAACTGGTAGGTGTCGCCCGCGTCGTCGTTCGGGTCCCTGTCGGGGTCGGGCCGACCGTCGCCCTGGCCGGGGTCGCCGGAGTCGGCCTGGGCCGCACACTCCGCACAGAGCCCGAGATCGCTCTCGTAGTGCTGTTCGCAGGTGAACGTCCCGCAGTTGCGACACTGCTCTTCGGCGGGGCGGGACTCACAGATCTGGCACAGCCCACTGACGCTCATGGTCGCCGTACGCGCTGGTCACCTATCAATCCGCGGCCGGAAGACACCGGGGCCGTGAGACTTAGGGTGGTCGCCCCGCTAACGGGGGCGTGGAGTTCGATCGCTCGCCGTTCGTCCTGGGGCTGGCCTCGGTGTTCGCGGGGCTGACCGCCGTACTCGGGATCTTCGGCGTCGTCGGCGCCCAGCCGATCGCGGTCGCGGTCGCGGTCCCGTTCGGGCTGACGAGCTACGTCATGTACTACCACGGCAGCGGGAAACTCGCCCGGGCGGCCGTTCGCCGCGGGGAGCGAGCCGAGCGCGCACGCCGCCGGCGCGCGGCGGGTGCCGGACCGCGGGACCGGGCCGGACCGCGAACCCGCGCCGATCGCCGGGCCCGTGCGGGCGCCGGACGCCGGCGTGGGACCGGCTCCCGGCGCCGGGCGCCCGCCTCGGGACCGACGGCCGCGGAGGCCCGTTCGACGCTCGGTGTGGGAGCCGACGCCGGCGAGAGCGAGATCCGCTCTGCCTACCGAGACCGGGTCAAGGAGGTCCACCCCGACCGCGGGGGGGACGAGGAGGCGTTCAAGGACGTGACGGCCGCCTACGACCGCCTCACGGAGTGAGACGCGAAGTGAGGTGTGGTAGCATCCGTCCTGCGGGAGCCTTTTGTCCGCTCGCTCGCTACCCGTTGGCATGAGCCGTGACCGGGCTCTGTTGGAGCGAGCCCTGGACCGTGGCGAGAGCGAGGGCGGAAACGTCGAGTTCAAGGAGCGACTCACCCGGGAGGTCCACCTGGCGGAAGGACGCCGGGAGAGCCTGGCGGCACAGCTTCGCCACCGGGTGCTCTCGGGGGACGGCGAGGCGACGTACGTCCTCGGGGTCACCGACGACGGGGGACTGGCGGGGATCGACCACGACCGATTCTCGGAGACGATGGACGTCCTCTCGCTTCTCGCCGAGGAGGCCGACGCCCACATCGACGACGTCGAGACCTGGGGCGTGGGGAAAGGGTTAGTCGGCGTCGCGACGATCCGGGACGGCGCCGTCTTAGAGACCGACGACGAACACGTCGTCGTCGGCACCGCGGGCCACGTCGACCACGGCAAGTCCACGCTCGTGGGCTCGCTCGTGACGGGACGGGCGGACGACGGCAACGGCGCGACCCGGGGATTCCTGGACGTCCAGCCCCACGAGGTCGAACGTGGGCTCTCGGCGGACCTCTCGTATGCGGTCTACGGCTTCGACGACGACGGGCCGATCCGGGTGGACAACCCCGACCGGAAGGGCGACCGCGCACAGGTCGTCGAGGACGCGGACAGACTGGTGTCGTTCGTCGACACCGTCGGCCACGAGCCCTGGCTCCGGACGACCATCCGGGGACTGGTGGGACAGAAACTCGACTACGGCCTGCTGGTCGTCGCCGCCGACGACGGCCCGACCCGCACGACCAGGGAGCACCTCGGGATCCTGCTTGCGACCGAGCTGCCGACGATCGTCGCGATCACCAAGGCCGACGCGGTGGACGACGACCGGCTCGAGGAGGTCGAACGCGAGGTCGAGGGCCTGCTCCGGGAGGTCGAGAAGTCCCCGCTGCGGGTCGGACGCCACGGGGTCGACGCCGCCATCGAGGAGGTCGGCGACCGCGTGGTGCCGATCGTCGAGACCAGCGCCGTCACCGGCGAGGGCCTCGACGTCTTAGACGAACTGTTCGATCGCCTCCCCAAAACCGCAAGCGGCGACGGCGAGTTCCGGATGTACGTCGACCGGAGCTACTCGGTCACCGGCGTCGGAGCAGTGGCGTCGGGGACGGTGATGACCGGCGAGGTCGAGGCCGGCGACGAACTCCTGCTGGGCCCGATGCCCGACGGGCGCTTCCAGGAGGTCGAGGTGCGCTCGATCGAGATGCACTACCACCGGGTCGACCAGGCCCGCGCGGGCCGGATCGTCGGCATCGCGCTGAAGGGGGTCAAGGAGAGCGCCCTCGAGCGGGGAATGGCGCTCCTGCCGGCCGACGCCGATCCCGAACCGGTGAGGGAGTTCGAGGCCGAGGTCATGGTCCTGAACCATCCCACCAGAATCGGCGAGGGGTACGAGCCGGTCGTCCACGTCGAGACGATCGGCGAGGCCGCGGCCTTCTCCCCGGAGGGCGGGCGGCTGCTTCCGGGGGACACCGGCGAGGCGACGGTCCGGTTCAAGTTCCGCCCGTACCTGATCGAGGAGGGCCAGACGTTCGTCTTCCGGGAGGGACGCAGCAAGGGCGTCGGAACCGTCACCGCGGTCCACCCGGCGAGATAGCGCGAGCCGTGCCCCCTTCGAAGGCCTTTTGACCGACCGGTCAGTATCCACGACCGACTCCTGGCCGGCGTGGGGACCGGCCGGTTCGTATCCATGACGAGAGACAGCTCTATTCGATGGTTCACGAAGGGGGATCGTCCGCCGGCCGACGCCGACCCGCCCGGGGTGAACCGCAGTGGTTGAGGCCGCGGGGATCGACGTCCTCAGCCTGCTGCTGGTGCTTACGGTCGCGTGGGTGTTCGGGGCGGTCTCCGAACGGCTTGGCTACCCGACGATGATGGGCGAACTGTTCGCCGGGATCGTCTTCGGGCCCGCGATGTTGGGAATTCTCCAGCCATCCGAGCTGCTCTCCGTACTCTCGGAGCTCGGGGTTTTCCTGCTGATGGTGTACGTCGGGATGGAGGTCGACCTCCGGGAGCTGTTCCGACTGGGCCCGCAGGCACTGTTGATCGCCATCGGCGCGTTCGTCATCCCGTTCGGGCTGGGCTACGGCGCCGGGCTCTGGCTGGGCGTCTCGACGGGCGCCGCGCTCTTCTTAGGCCTGGCGATGGCCGCGACCTCGCTGGCGACGAAATCGCGGATCCTCGCCGACCTCGAGCTGCTCGACACCCGGATCGCGAACGTCCTACTCGGAGGCGCCCTCGCTTCCGACGTCGGCGTCCTGATCGCGTTCGCGGCCGTCGACAGCTACGTCACGGCCGGCAGCCTCGACGTCGCCGAGATCGGCCTCATCGTCGGGCAGGCGCTTGGCTTCTTCGCCGTGACGCTGTTCATCGGCTACCGCTTTCTCCCCCTGGCCTGGAGCCGCATCGAGGCACTGAGCGAGCGCTACGGGTTCGTGGACCGCACGACCGCCTTCACGTTCGCGTTGCTCGTCTCCCTGCTGTTCGCCCAGCTCGCGACGCTCGCCGAGCTCCACATGATCATCGGCGGCTTCGTCGCCGGGATGTTCCTCCGGCAGGCCGACGTCCAGCCGTCGCTGTACGAGCACATGCACACCGTCATCTACGACCTCGCGATGGGGTTTTTCGCGCCCGTCTTCTTCGTCACCGTCGGCTTCGAGATGACGTTCGACGTCTTCTTCGAGTCGTTCTGGATCCTCGCTGGGCTGGTCGCGATCGCCTTCCTCGGCAAGATCGTCGGCTCCTGGCTGTTCGCGCTGCCGACCCAGCTCTCCTCGCTGGAGGGGCTCGTCGTCGGCTTCGGGATGAACGGCCGGGGGACCGTCGAGATCATCATCGCCTCGGTCGCGCTCACCACGGGCGTCATCGACCAGTCGATGTTCTCGATCCTCGTCTTCATCGCGATCTTCACCACCGCGCTCGTGCCGGCCACCGTCACCTGGGGCGTCCGTCTGCTCGAGGCCGCCGACGAACTCGTCTACGTCGAGCGCGAGGCCGATCCGGGCTGATCCCGGGCCGCCCGGTCTCCGGTTTGTCCGACGACGGTACCGGCGCGATCTCAGGTCCGCCGGTAGCCCTCCGGGGTTCGTTTCGCCAGCTCGAGCAGGCAGGCCCATCCGAGGATCCGCTCGACGCGTTCGCCCCAGACCTCGTCCAGCCGATCGCTCCAGCGGTACTGCTCGTAGGCGGGGATCTCCTCGCGAAAGCGATCGTACACCGCCTCGCTCGCCAGGGGACCGTCGGCCGTCTCGAGGATCTCGAGGACGGTCTCGACGCCGTAACACCGCTCCCGGAACCGCTCGCGGAGGCGGTCGGGATCTGGCTCCTCGCGGACCCGCGAGAAGCCGGCGGGGCCCTCGCGGGCGAGGCCCAGCGCCCGCAGGAAGGTGAGCCAGGTCCGGGCCTCGTCGCGGGGGGCGATCCCCGTTCGATCCATGATCCGGGCACAGCAGTCGTTCTCGTCGCCGGGGAACAGCGGAACGGCCTCCTGGACCTCCCCCACGAAAGCGAGGTCGTCTGGCGCCGCGGGGACGAGCTTGAACTGCATGCTCAGAGGCCGAACGATTCCGCAACGAGGTCCTCGCGGACCTCGCCGACGACGTGGGTCTCGCCGCCGAGCACGTCGATGGTCACCGTTGCGGGGGCAAACAGGTCGGCGGGGACCTCCTCGAACTCCCAGTCCAGGTCGTCGAAGACCTCGGCGAACGGCCGGCCGTACTCCGCTCCGGCCGTCGAGGCGACCGCCTCGGGGTGTTCGACGGGTTCGCTGACGACGAGGTGGGCGCGGCCGCCGTAGGCGACGGCGTCGTTCGTCCGGGCGATGGCGGTCGATTCGTCGCCCGCGACGGGGGCCATCGGCGCCCGCCCCGACGCCGAGACGACGTCCCGTGGGTCGTAGCCCAGCTCCGAGAGGCGAAAGGTCGCGAGTTCGGCCGCCCGCGCGGCGTTGGTGACGCTGCCGACGACGCTCGCGGTCGGATAGGCCAGCACGAAGACGCCGCTGGGCTCGACGTCGGCGAACTCCGCGATCTGGTCGATCGCGGCCTCCGTCGGGGGTTCGTCGCTCTCGACGGCCAGCGCCGTCAGGTCGAAGGCGTCGGCGTACCCCAGCCGCTGGAACTCCTCTTCCTCGGCGACCAGCGCGCGTGCGGGCCCGCTTCCGAGCCCCTCGAAGTCCTCGGTCGTCAGTTCCCAGCTCGCCTTCTGCGAACAGAGCAGGGCGAGGGCGGGCTGGTCGGTCGAGAGTTCGACGTGGGGGATCGGGGCGCCCGCGATCTCCTCGATATCGCGCCCGGGCGTTGCGAGCCCGGCGGTCTGGATCTCGGTGGCCAGCAGTCCGGCCTCGATCCCGCCCGCGAACTCGAGTCCGCAGTCGATCACCGTCGCGCCGCGTTCGGTCTCACGGGCGCCGACCGACAGCTCCTCGGCGTACTCGAGGGCCTCGTCGACCAGCTCGATCGCCATCCGGTTGAGACTCTCCATACCCGCCCTTTGCCGTCTCCACTAAAACAGTTCCGGGAACGCACACCACGGATCGGGGCAGAACCGTCCCGTCGGCGGTATCAGCCCTCGACCTCGTAGCCGGCGTCGGCGATCGTCCGGTCGATCATCTCGGTCCCGACGGCCTCGTGGCTCACCCGAACCTCGCCGTCCTCGTGGTCGGCGGTCGCCGAGACGACGCCGTCTATGGCCTCCAGGGCCGTCCGGACGGTCTCCTCGCAGCCCTCACAGGACATTCCACGGACGTCTCGAGTGGTTTGGTCCATGCCCGCGCTACCGCCTCCGGCCTGTTTACGGTGTCGGTGCCTTCGGGGTTCGCGGCGCCGATCCGTCGCTCAGTCGGGGTCGCTCGTCGGCTCGCGGCCCAGTTCGTCGGCGACGGCCTCGACCTTCTCGGCGGCGCCCTCCGAACTCGCGCGCTTGTCGTCTACCTTGAGGACCGTGCTCACCCGGTCGGCGTCGACGGCCCCGTGGGCCGCCTCGGCCGCGGCGAACAGCTCTCCGGCGTCGTCGGCCTCGATGGTGGTCCCCATCGGCGTCGTCTCGTAGGAGACGTCGAACGCCTCCAGGGCCTCGACCGCCGCCGCGACCTCACTCGCCATGCTGTCCTCGACGACCGGCGCGACCGACAGAAACGCGATCACCGTCATGGATGGGGGGACGGGCCGGATCGAGAAGTAGCTGTTCCCCGTCACGACTCCCGACCCGCGCTACGGCCAGAGCCCTCGAGCCTCGTGGGCCTCGCCGACCCGCGAGAGCGCGACGACGTACGCCGCCTCCCGCCAGGTGACCTCCCGGGCGTCGAACTCGCTCCGGACGGCCGCCCACGCCGCGTTCATCTCCGCCTCGAGTTCCTCGTTCACTCGCTCCAGGGACCACGCCCGTCGGTTGATGTCCTGGAGCCACTCGAAGTAGCTCACCGTGACCCCGCCCGCGTTCGCGAGGATGTCGGGGATCACCTGGACGCCCCGGTCGGCGAGGATCGCGTCCCCGGCGGAGGTCGTCGGCCCGTTCGCGCCCTCGACCACGATGTCGGCGGCGACCGCGTCCGCGTTCTCCTCGGTGATGACGTTGCCGAGCGCCGCGGGGACGAGCACGTCGACGTCCAGGGTGAGCAACGCCTCGTTCCCGATGACGGTGTCCGCGTGGTCGGTGACGGCCTCGGGCTCCTCGTCGTGAGAGGGGACCGCGCGGGTGTCGATCCCGTCGGGGTCGTACATCGCGCCGTTGACGTCGCTGACCGCGACGATCGTCGCGCCCCAGTCGTCGAGCAGGCGCGCGGCGTTGGCGCCGACGCTGCCGTAGCCCTGGATCGCGACGGTCGTCCCCTCGAGAGGCCGGTCGTAGTACTCGCAGGCGAGTTCGGTGACGATGGCGACGCTCCGGCCGGGGGCCTCCTCGCGGCCCTCGCTGCCGCCGATCACCGGCGGCTTGCCCGTGACGACGCCCGCGATGGTCTCGCCTTCCTGCATCGAGTAGGCGTCCATCAGCCACGCCATCGTCCGCGGATCGGTGCCCATGTCGGGGGCGGGAATGTCAACGGTCGGGCCGATGACCTCCCGGAGCTCCTCGGCGAACCGCCGGGTGAGCCGTTCGGTCTCCCCGTCGCTCAGCTCCTTGGGATCGACGGCGATGCCGCCTTTCGCGCCGCCGAAGGGGAGGTCCATCACCGCACACTTCCAGGTCATCCACATTCCCAGGCCGACGCACTCGTCCCGACTCACGTCGGGATGATATCTGAGTCCGCCCTTGTAGGGACCGCGGACGCTGTCGTGTTGGGCCCGATACCCGGTGAACAGCTCGACGGTGCCGTCGTCGCGCTCGATCGGCACCGTCACCTCGTGGACCTTCGTCGGGTGTTTCAGGCGCTCGACGATGTTCGGGTCGATCTCGAGGCGGTCGGCCGCGCCCTGGAGCTGCCGGCGGGCAGTCTCGACGGCCGACTCGGGCTCGCTCCCGTCCGGGGTCGTCTCCGTGCCGTCGTCGTGGGAAGAACTGGAGGAGGCCATCGTTACTCGATCGCCGTCCATCGGTTGCGCATCGCGCCGGCACAGTCCGGACAGGTACCGGGGTTGTCCTCCGCGACGATGATCGTACCGCACTCGAAACACTCGTAGGGACTCGCTTCGTCGGGGTCGATCTCGACGTCTCTCATTGGGATCAGGCCGCCGGTCGGGGACCGGGGCTCGGTAAAACGATACTAAGTGTATAAGGGAATACTCGGTGGCTCACAGCCGAACCCCTGGTAGAGATCGGGGTTGACTATTGAACCCTCACCCGGACGCGGCGACCCGGGCGGCCCCCTCGTCGAAGATCGCCGCAAACAGCGTGCGCTGGACGGTCCGGACGTGGCCGTAGAACGCCGTCGGCGAGATGTCGAGAGCCACTGCGACGTCCTCGCCCGTGCTCTCGCGGGGTGACTCGAAGAAGCCCGCGTAGTAGGCCGTCTGGACGACCTCGAGTTGGCGGTCGGTCAACTCGCCGAGCACCCGTGACTGGAGGTCCTCGTCGGGCGCGCGATCGAGGGCCCGTTTGGCGCGCAACTCCGCGCCGCCGAACGTCTCCCGGACGAGCCGGGCGATCCCCCGGGAATCGACCGTTTCGGGCACGTCGATCGCGACCGTCGTCCCCTCGGGCTCGGCGGTGGCCTCCCGGAACACGGCGCCGTGGTCGGCCAGATCCAGCGCGACGAACGGCTCCGAGAGCCCCAGCCGGAGGATCCCCTCCTCCCCGTCGGCGCTGATTCGCCTGACGGTCTCGACGGCGACGAGGTCGGCCGCCGCCTCCGCGACGGCGTCGACGTCCTCGACGGCGACGAACACGTAACTGCCCTCCGCCGTCTGCTGGACCCCGCCACGATAGGAGAGGCCACAGCCGGCCTCGCGGGCGAGCCGGGAGAGAACGAACGTCGGGTCGTCGACGGCGAACTCGAGGCGGGTCATCGACGACGTGAGGAGGGCGTTCTTGCGTTCGATTGCGCTGATCGCGGCGGCGACGGTCTCGCCGAGTTCGGCCAGCACGTCCCGGGCAGTGCCCTCGAAGGCGTCCCTGCTCCCGGCGTAGACGGTCAACACGCCGTGAGAGAGGTCGTTGTAGACGAGCGGAACGCTCAGTACGGAGAGGTAGTCCCGTGCGAGGGCCCCCGAGCGCCAGGGCTCCTCGCGGAGCCCCGCGGCGACGTTTCCGACGAGCGTCACCTCCCCGCTGGCCGCGGCCCGGCCCGCGGGTTCGACCCCCGACCGCTCGACGGGAAACGACTGGCTGTCGAGGTATCCACCCTCGTCGCCGGCCCAGGCCCGGGGCACTACGCCGTCGCCGTCCGGGTCGACCGCCCCGATCCAGGCGAACGCGAAGCGGTCATCGGCGGTCAGCAACTCGGGGACGGCGTGGTCGATCTCCGAGCGGGTCTCCGCGCGGACGATCGCCTGGTCGATCTCGCGGATGGTCTCGTTGATCCGGTTCAAAGCGGTGAGCTGGTCGTTGCGTTGCTGGAGGGTCCGGTCCTGTTCCCGGAGGCGGGACTCCCGGCTGACCCGGTCGAGGGCCGCCTCCGCGGTCGCGGCGAGCAGATCCGCGAGCTCCCGGCGTACCTCGTCGAAGACGCCGACTTCCGGGGAGCCGGCGACGAAGACCCCGTGGTCGCCCAGAGGGATGTAACACGCGCTCCGGAGGTCGGTCACCCGGTTGTCGAGTCGATCCGCGTCGTGGACGTCCGCGAAAAACAGCGCCTCGTCGGCGACGAAGCTGTGGCTCGGGAGCGTCTCGCCGTCGGCGTGGACCGTCGGGAGCGGGCCGTTGAGTTCCTCCATCGCCGCCGACTGGGCCGCCGGACGGAGGTCGTTCGTCTCGGCGTCGAAGAGATAGACGGCGCTCGCCTCGAGGTCGAGCACGCCCGGCGTGTCGTCGACGACGTGACCGGCGATCTCGGCGTGGGTCCCCGCGTAGAGGAAGTCCCGGGCGGTCCCCTGGAGGGTCGCCAGGGCCTCCTCGCGCTGTTTGCGCTTGGTGACGTCCCGGCAGCTATAGAGGAGCGTCCCGCCTTGAATCGAGACCTCCCGGACGTTGACCAGCAGGGTGTGTTCTCGCCCTGCTTTGTCGGTCGCCGTACACTCGATGTTCTTCAACACGCCCCGCTCGGCGAGTTCCGCCCGATCGAAGAGGTCCTCGCCCAGCAGATCCTCGATCCGTCCCAACTCGCGGATCTCGCTTGCGGTGTAGCCGAAGATGAAGTGAACGTTCGGGCAGACGTAGGTGTACGCGCCGTCCTCGTCGGTGATGAGGACGGTGTCGGTCATGTTGTTCAGCGTGACCCGGTGGAGTTCCTCCGAGCGCCGGAGATCCCGCTCTAGACTCACTCGGTCGGTGATATCGACGCCCTCGACGACGATCGAGACCGGGTCGCCGCGTTCGCCCTCGACGACGCGCACGGAGAGTTCGACGACGCGAGGGTCCTCGCCGCCGGAGGGCCGGGAGACGACCGCGCTCGCGAACCCGCCCTCGAGGGCGTTCGAGACGAGCCGTTCGACGTCCTCGGCGGCGTCCGACCAGCACGAAAGGCCCCAGAAGGGATCGCCGACGACCGCGGCGGCGTCGGTCTCGACCATCCCGCGGGCCGTCCGATTCAGCCGGCTCACGCGGCCGTTCGGCTCCAGAACCCACGTCGCCGCTCTCGCGTCGTGAAAGAGGGCGTCGAACTGCTTGGCGCGCTCGCGGCGGGTCGCGCTCCGGCGGGCCTCCCGGACGACGCGTTCGGTTCGCTCGAGAACCTCCTCGACCCCGTCATCTGCCACCTCGATCGGGACGTAGTCGGCCGCGCCGGCGCCGATGGCCTCGCTGGCGACGGCCTCGTCGCCGGACGCGGTACAGACGACGACGGGGAGAGTCGCCGTCTCCGACCGGACCGTCGAGAGGAGGTCGATCCCCGTTTCCTCGCCGAGTGCGTACTCAGTGAGGAGACAGTCGGGCGGGTCGGCGAGGGCCTCGCGGGCCCTCGCGGCCGTGGCGGCCGTCCGCACCGTCGCGTCGGTCCGGGCCTGGAGTTCGTCCTCGACGGCTCCGATCCAGTCGGTCGTCCCGACCAGCAGGAGGCGGGCGGAGTCCAGGAGGGAGTCAGTGAGGGGGACCATGGATGGTTCACAATCGAACCCCCCGCCCCATACGTTTGCCGCCGTGGTGGGGCCCGCCGCGGGGCCGAAAGGAGATGATTACTGGAAGCGGGTCGTGGCGTCCGAGGGCGTCCGGGTGTCGGCCTGCAGGACGAAGAAATGGTTGCGAACGTTCTCGATCCGACCGACCGCGGATACGAACCATCTAGATCCGTGGCGCGTCAGTCGCAGCGAACCCGCCGAAATCACCGGGGACCGGACTAAACGGACGATCCCGTCCGGTAGATGGACGGTACCACGACTCACGACCGGTCGAACAGCAGCTCACAGAGCTTCCGTTCGGCCTCCCGGAGATGGTGGGTGAACGTCGACTGGGAGATCTCGAGGGTCTCGGAGAGCTCGCTGCCGGTCCGGTGGCGGGGCGACTCGAAGAACCCGCTCCGGTAGGCGGTCCGGATGACCTCCTCCTGGCGGGCGGTAAGCCGGTCCTCGTATGCGGTCCGGAACGTCCGCCGGCTTCCGAGGGGACGGGCCCGGGTGTGGCGCGTGAGCAGTTCGAGGTCGGGAACCCGCTCCCGGACGCCCTCGACGAACGCCCGGACGTCCGCCGAGCGGTCCAGATCGACGACGGCGGTCGCGACCCCCTCCTCAATCGACAGCGAGCTGACGACGGCATCGCCCTCCCGCAGCGTCGAGGCGAGGGTCGGCTCCGCGGGGTGAACCCGGAACGGGGAGTCGCCCTCCCGGTCGGCGATGGCGCCGACGCCCTCGATCGGGACGGCGTCCTCGGCGGCCGCGAGGAACGCCTCGGGATCGCCCGCGACGGTGACGAAGACCGCGTCCGGCCCGCCGGGTCGGGGGACGATTCCCTCGACCTCGAACGTACACCCCGTTTCCCGCGAGAGCCGGGCGAGGGGCGTCTCCGAACCCCGCGAGCGGACCGTCAGCTCGACGACGCTGTCGGTCCGCCGCGTCTCGCGGGCCTCGACCGCGTGGATCGCGTGGGCAATCGTCCGGCCCAGCTCCGCCAGGACCTCGCGGTCGCGCTCGTCGGGTCGCGGGCTGGCGCCGTAGACCTTCAGGACGCCGTAGATCGATTCCTCGTAGACGAGCGGGATCGAGAGACACGATCGCCCGCCCCGCTCCAGGGCGGCCTCGCGCCACGGGCCGGCCCGGGGGTCGGTGGCGACGTCGGCGACGACCTGGGCCTCCCGGCGCTCGACGGCGGCGACGATCGGGTCGTCGCGTGCGGGCTCGTCGGCCACGAGCTCCTCGACGGTGCCGGCGCCGATACCGGCCCACTCCCGGGGCTCGACCCGCCCGGCGGCGGGGTCGTACTCGCCGATCCAGGCGAACGCGAACCGGTCTGCGTCGGCCAGTCGCTCACAGACCGCCCGGTCGATCCCCGCGAGGGTGTCCGCCTGGACCAGCGCCTGATCGATGTCGCGGATGAGCGTGTTGAGCCGGTCCAGGCGCTCGAGTTCCTCGTTTTGGTCCTCGAGCCGGCGCTCCCCCTCAGCGCGGTCGAGGGCTGCCTCGATCGTCGCCGCGACGGTCCCCGCGAGGTCGACTGCCGTCTCGTCGAACCGCCCGGACTCGGTCGTCCCCAGACGGACGACGCCGTGTCTGCCGAGGGGGACCAGCGCACAGGTCTCCAGGGGAAGTTCCTCGGGCAGATCCTCCTCGACGGCGATCGCACCCCCGACGAACGCCTCCCAGATCCGCTCGTCGAACCCCTCGGGGAACCCGTCGACGTCGATGGCCGTCCCCGGATCGACGCTGCTCGCCGCCCGCTCGATCTCGCCGCGCTCGTCGTACCGCCAGAGGGCGGCGTACTCGACCCCGAGGGTCTCCCGGACGACCTCGGGGGCGCGCTCGCGGATCCCGTCGGGATCGGCGTCGATCAGTTCCCGGCCGACCGCGTTCAGCCGCTCGATCGTCGCCCTGGTCCGCTTTCGCTCGGTGACGTCCTGGAAGATCACGCCGACTCGCCCCTCCGATCCGTCGCCGACCCGGAAGGCGTACAGCTCGAGGATCCGCCCCGTCGTCCGGAGTTCGCGTTCGAACCGGGTCGATTCGCCCGTCTCGAGGACCTCCCGGTAGGCCTCGATCCAGCCGTCGGCCTCCTCGGGAACCACCTCCCGGATCGTCCGCCCGACGACGTCTACGACGCCGCTTTCGGCCTCGAACGCCGGGTTCGCCTCGACGAACCGGAAGTCCGTCGGCCCCTCGCCGTCGCAGCGTTCGAGGACGCAAAACCCCTCGTCGATCGACTCGAACAGCGTCCGGTAGCGGCGCTCGCTCTCGCGGAGTCGCTCGTAGGCCCGCTCTTTCGCCCGGTAGAGCTCCTGACCCCGGAGCATCACGTCGCCGGTGAGCCGGGAGTCGTCGGCCGGAAACCCCTCCAGGATCGTCTCGATCTCCCCGTCGTCGAGCCGTTCGACGACCGGCGTCACGTCCTCGACGCGGTGGATGACGTAGTCGATCTCACCCGTCGAACCGAAGACCGGCGAGTTGATCGGGTTCCACCACCGTTCGACGAACTCCCCCTCCGAGTCGGGGTCGGGGATCGGGTAATAGGTGATCGACATCACGTCGCTTTCGCCCTCCGTCTCGACGCGATCGAGGGAGTCTCTGAGCCGTGAGACGCCTTCGGCGGGATCGGCGGGATCGGCCGGGAAGACCGAAAAGAGGCTCTCGCCCAGGATCGCCTCGCGTTCGGTCATCGTCGACTCGAGGTAGGCGTCGCTGACGGCGACGATCTCGTAGCTCCCGGGTTCGACGACGAGGTAGTTGCCGGGGACGTTCTCGAACAGCTGTCGGAACGTCGATTCGGCCGCCGCCGCCTCCGCCTCCCTGCGCTCGGTGGCGTCCCGGGAGATCCCGGCGACGAACTCGACCGCGCCGTCTCCTCCCCGGATCGGGCTGAGGACGTACTCGTGGTAGCCCTCCGCGTCCGCGGGCTCGGTGTAGGGGGCCTCGCCCTGGACCGTCTCCCCGGTCTCGAACACCCGCTCGACCTCGCCCTCGAGGCGGTCGCTCTCCCCGGGGGGCGTCCCCAACTCCCGGTTCGTTCTGCCGAGGTACTCGCCGTCGGCCATCCCCCAGAACGCCTCGAGGGACTCGTTTGCGTACACCAGCTCTTTCTCGCGGTTCCAGACGTAGACGTAGTCGTCGACGTTCGAGAGGATCGCGTCGAGAAAGCGTCCCTCCCGGTCGAACTCGTCGTCGAACGGCTCCCGGCTGGCATCGTCGCCCGCCAGCACACCGTCTGCGTCCGCGCCGTCGTCGTCGATCCCGCCGACCGGCGGCCGCCACCAGACCCGACCGCGGGAGCCGACCTTCTTCGTCTCGAGGACCCCCTCCTCGACCAGGGCCTCCAGCTTGTTGTAGACGGTCCGGGAGGTACAGTCGAACTCCGTGGCGACCTCCGGGGTCGTAAGCGGCGTGCCGGGAGGAGCGAGGTCCCCTACCACCTCGAGGACCTCCCCGGGCGACGGCGCTGACCGACTCATATCCCCCGAAGCGGATCGAGGACGAAAAGGATTCCGTCGACAGAAGCAAGTTACAGCCCGAGCCGGTCGGCGAGCCTGTCGGGGAGGTCGCCGCCGACGGCAAAGAGGTCGCGGCGCTGCTCCCCGGAGAGCTCGAAGTCGAACACCTCGAAGTTCTCCCGGACGTGCTCGGGCGAGGAGGACATCGGGATCGGCGAGACCTGGGGCTGTTCGAGCAGCCACCGGATCGCGACCTGGGCCGGGGTCTTGTCGTGGGCCGCCGCGACCTCGCCGAGCGTGTCGTCGTCGAGCAGGTCGCCGACGCCGAGCGGGCTGTACGCGGTGAGGACGACGTCGTTCTCGATGCAGTAGGCGAGAAGGTCGTCCTGGCGGTGCTCGACGTGGTACTCGACCTGGTTGGTGACGATCGGCGCGTCCGACAGTTCCTCGGCCTCCCGGGTCTGGGCGACCGAGAAGTTAGAGACGCCGAGGTGAGAGACCAGCCCGTCGTCGCGGACCTCGTTCATCGCATCCAGGGTCTCCTCGTGGCTCACGTCGTCGTTGGGCGAGTGGATCAGGAGGAGGTCCACGGTCTCGACGCCGAGGTTCTCGACGCTTTCGTGGACCGACTCGACGGCGGCGTCGTGGGCGCGGTTGTCGTCGGCGAGCTTGGTCGTCACGAACACCTCCTCGCGGTCGACGGCGGAGTTCTCTATGGCCTCGCCGACGGCGGGCTCGCTGCCGTAGATCTGGGCGGTGTCGATGTGGCGATAGCCCGCCTCGAGGGCGGCCTCGATCGCTCTCACCCGGACGTCGTGGTCGTCCATCCGTGCGGTGCCGAAGCCGAGCGCGGGGATCTCGACGTCGCCTGCGGTGACGGTTCGCATACCGCCGGCTTCGCCGACGCCGGCCAAAAGCGTTCGCCCGGCGGCTCCGGATGCCGGTTCGAACCGACGGTTCGGGTTCACGTACCACCCCCAGAATAATGTAGATCGAGGGACTAGTTCGAGGGGATGTCAACGGGGGAACCTGCGTCGGAGGGGGGATCGCCGGTCGTCGCTCGCGACGTCCGAAGGACGTACTACATGGGGGAGCCGGTGGACGCCCTCGACGGCGTCTCGCTGTCGCTCCCTGCCGGATCGTACACCGCGGTGATGGGGCCGAGCGGCTCGGGCAAGAGCACGCTGATGAACCTCCTGGGCTGTCTCGACACGCCCGACGAGGGGACGGTCGAGATCGGCGGTCGCTCCGTCGGCGACCTCTCGGGAGGCGAACGCGCCCGCCTGCGGGGGACCGAGATCGGGTTCGTCTTCCAGACGTTCAACCTCATGCCCCGGCTCACCGCCGCCGAGAACGTGACGCTGCCGCTGGTCTTTCACGACGGCGTCGAGGCCGGTCGCCACGAGCGCGCGGAAACGCTGCTTTCGCGGGTGGGACTGGGCGACCGCCTCGATCACGCGCCCAACGAGCTCTCGGGCGGACAGCGCCAGCGCGTCGCCATCGCGCGGGCGCTCGCGAACGAACCCACGCTCCTGCTGGCCGACGAGCCGACGGGCAACCTGGATACCGAGACCGGCGACGAGATCCTGGCCGTCTTCGACGAACTCCAGGCCGCCGGCCGGACGATCCTGATGGTGACCCACGAGCGCCGGGTCGCCGAGCGCGCGGATCGGATCGTCCACCTGATCGACGGCGAGCTAGCGGAGATCGAGCAGCTGGAGGGCAAGCGATGAAGCTCCGCGAGAGCGTCCGGATCGGCTGGCGGGCGATCACCGGCCACAAGCTCCGGTCGACGCTGACCACCGTCGGCGTCATCATCGGCATCGCCTCCGTGATCGTCTTCATGGTGCTGGGGGGCGCGTTCACCGAGAACGTCGTCGGCGACCTGGACGACGAGAGCGAGCCGGTGATGCAGGTCGTCACCCAGACCGAGCCCGAGACCGGCACCGGGATCATGTTCGTCGAGGCGCCGATCTACACCGAGTCCGACGTCGAGGCCATCGAGAGAATGGACGGCGTCGACTACGTCGCGCCCTCGGGGAGCCTCCCCGCGGTCCAGCTCTCGCACGGCGAGGAGAGCCAGACCGGGACGGTCGGCGTCGAGGCGACGATCCCCGAACGGTTCGGCAACGAGTCGATGTACCCCCTCGAGGACGGCGAGACGTTCTCGCCGTCCGCCGACGACGAGGCGGTCGTCAGTGGCCAGGCCGCCCGGCTGTTCGAGGACAACGTCTCGGTCGGCGACGAGCTCTCGATCACGTTCGAGGACGGCGAGACGAAAACGGTCACGGCGGTCGGAATCGCCAACGCCAGCGTCGGCGGACAGCCGAGCCAGCCGACGGTCTACCTCCCCGTCGACTCCCACTACGAACTCACCATCGAGACCCCCGACGGAGAGACCGAACGGGCCTACCCCTCCCTCGAGGTGCGCGCCGAGAGCATGGACGACGTCGATCCGACGAAGGAGGCAATCACGGAGTACTTCGAGACGGACGCGGACGCTCGGGAACTGAAGGACGACGAGCACACGATCGCGGTCCAGACGGTCGACGACGCGGTCGACCAGGTCGCGGGGATCGTCGACCAGCTGACGGTGTTCATCGGCGGGATCGCCGCCATCTCGCTGGTCGTCGGCTCGATCGGGATCGCCAACATCATGATCGTCTCGGTGACCGAACGGACCCGCGAGATCGGCGTGATGAAGGCCGTCGGCGCGCGCAAACGCGACATCGTCCAGCTCTTCTTGCTCGAGTCGGTGATCCTCGGATCGATCGGCGCGGTCGTCGGCGTCGCCGCCGGGATCGGGCTCGGCTACCTCGCGGTCTCGATGCTCGGCTGGCCGATGGTCTATCCCCTACAGTGGATCGCCATTGCGGCCGCCGTCGGCGTCGGCGTGGGGGTCCTCTCGGGGCTCTATCCGGCCTGGCGGGCGGCCAGCGTCGATCCCATCGAGGCGCTCAGACGGGAGTAGGGCTCACGCCGGCGCGAGTTCGACGGTGAGCTCGGTCGCACCGTCGTGGTCGTACTCGACCGTCCGGGACTCGTAGTCCGGATGAGAGATCTCGATCGTATAGGTGTTCTCGTAGATCCGGTCCGGGTAGACCCCCTCGGAATCGGTCTCGCCGGTGAACACCAGCGGGACGTCGGCCGCGAGGGACTCGCCCTCGCCGCGGACGCTCGCGCCCTCGATCGGCTCGCCGTCGGGGTCGGTGACGATCAGGCGCAGTCCGGAGGTCGGCGGCGCACCCTCGGCGGCCTCGAGCTCCACGACAGCCTCCTCCCCGTCGTCGTTTTCGTACTCGACCGTCCGGCCTCGATAGTCGGGATGAGAGATCTCGACGGCGTACGTGCCGACCGGCGCCTCCGTGGCGTACGTCCCGTCGCCGCCGGTCTCGCCCTCGAGGACGCTCGGCCCCTCGGTCCGGATGCTCGCCCCCTCGATTCCCTCCCCGGCCGGACCGAGGACCCGGATCCCGAACGGCGCCGTCTCCGTGTCCTCCTCGCTCCCGCCGTCCTCCGAGTCGTCATCGTCGCCGCCGTCGGATCCGCCGGTATCATCGCTATCGTCCTCGTCGGTATCGTCTCCGCCGGAGTCGTCCTCGGAGTCATCGTCGCCGTCGGTATCGTCGTCATCCGACTCGTTAGTGTCGTCATCGACGGAACCGTTCTCGGAACCATCGCCGGAGTCGTCACCGCTATCCTCCTCCCCGGAGCCGTCGTCGCTCCCGTTCCCGTCGCTCGAACCGTCGTCGGTCTCGGTCCCCTGGGAACCGTCCCCGTCACCGGAGTCGCCGTCACTGTCGTCGTCGGTGTCCCCGTTGCCGGAGTCGTCAGTGTCCTCGTCCTCATCGGTGTCTTCCGATCCATCGGATCCGCCCCCCTCGGTATCCGTCGTCTCGTCGGCGGTATCGTCGTCGGCGTCCGATCCGTCGCCCCCGTCGTCGGCGCTCCCTTCGCTCTCAGTGCTCGAGTCCCCGTCGTCCGATCCGTCGGTATCGTTGCCCGACTCGGTATCGTCGTCGCCTTCGGTGTCGTTGTCGATCGCGGTGTCGTTTCCGGCCTCGTCCCCCTCTCCGTCCGCCCCCTCGGCGGTGTCGTTCTCCGCGTCCCCATCGGAGTCGTTCCCGCCAGTGTCGTTCCCGTCGGTGTCGGTGGAGTCGTCGCCGGTCCCGTTGCCGTTCCCGCCCTCGGATTCGTTCTCCTCCTCGATCCGCTCGGCCGCACAGCCGGCGAGCCCGGCCGCGAGAACGGTGCCGGCCGACAGGAACTCTCGACGTCGCATACCCCGACTATCGATCCGAGCGAAATGAATCTATGGGATGCATCGTGCACGAACGATCGGGCGCGACGCTTATGCTCGCCCGATCCCTACGACTCGATCGATGTTCGTCGGCCACGCGCTCCTGGCGTTCGCCCTCGCGGCCCTGGCCGCCGAGTGGCGAGGCTGGGCCCGCCACCGCGTCGTCGCCCTCGGGATCCTCGCCGGCGCGTTCGCGGCGATCCCCGACGTCGACGTGGTCTACGCCGTCTTCGCGATGGACCCGGCCCACCTCGTCGCCGGCTCCACCGTCCGCCCCAGCGCTTTCTGGGGAGCCGTCGACGGCGTCCACCGCTCGATGACCCACTCGCTGATCGTCGCGGCGGTCGCCGGACCCGCGTTCGGGCTGTGGGCCCGCCCCCAGACCCCCGACCGCTCGCGAACGGCCGTCCGGGCGCTCTCGCTCGGCCCCCTCGGGGCACTCGTGGCCGTCGCGGCCGCCCTCGAGGGCCCCGCCGGCGGGGCGGTGATGGCCGCGTTCGCCGCGGCCGGCCTCGGGGTGGCGACGCTCGCGCGCCGTCACGCCGACCTCTCCCCGCGGGTCGTCGGGCTGGTCGCGACCGCGGGCCTGGCCTCTCATCCCTGGGGGGACTTCCTGACCGGCCAGCCGCCGGCGCTGCTCTACCCCCTCGACGCCGACCTCGCGACCGAGCGGGTCGTCCTCGCGGGGGACCCGACGCTGCACCTGCTCGCGACGTTCGCCCTCGAGCTGACCGTCGTCGCCCTCGCCGTGGCGGTGGTGGCACACCTGGCCGGCCGGTCGCCCCGCGGGCTCATCGACCGCCGCGCGACGCTGGGCGCGGGCTACGGCGCCATCGCGCTCGTGCTCGCGCCGCCGACGATCCACGTCGCCTACCCGTTCGTCCTCTCGATCCTCGCGGTCGGCGTCGTCTGTGGACTCTCGCGACCGCCGGTCGCCCTCCGAACCGAGGCGTGGCGCCGCCTGGAGGACCCATCGCGCACCCTCGAGACCGTCTCGACCGGGCTGGCCGGGGTCGCCCTCGCGCTGGGGAGCTACGCCGCCGTCTACCTCCTGGCGGGCTGATCCCCCACAGTAATGGGGCCCCGGAAGCGAGAGGAGAGCGTGTCCGGGTCGACGCTCACAGGGATGCTCGCGGACGGGAGACGAAACGCCGTCGCCGCCTGGCTGCTGGTCGCGCTCGCGGCCGCGGTCTGGGTCGGCGAACTCGTCGTCGCCGGCGTCCTCTGGTCTACGTTCGCGCTCGTGGTGGTGATCCTGGCGGTGCTCCCGCCGATCGCCTACCGGTCGCGGTACGTGATGCTCCCCTGGGAGGTGCTCGCGCTGGCGACGCTCCCCCTGATCGGGCTCGTCCTCGGGGCCGAGCGGTTCTCGGGGCCCCTCTTCGCCTACCTCGCGCTCGCGGCCGTCGGGCTCGTGATCGCCGTCGAGCTCGACGCGTTCACCTCGATCCGGATGTCCTCCGGGTTCGCCATCGTCCTCGTCGTCGCCGGAACGATGGCCGCCGCGGCGGTCTGGGAACTCCTCCAGTGGTACGCCGCCGTCCTGCTGGAACGGCCCTACGAGACGACCAACGACGAGCTGATGATCGAGTTCGCCTACTCGACGCTCGCGGGCGTCGCCGCCGGCGCGATCTTCCGGTGGTACTTCCGCGAACGGGTGTCGATCGACGACCGCATCCCGCCCGAGGCTCGAGGGAGGGTCGATGGCTGACCTGCGGCTCTCGGAGGCCGGCCAGCGCCGGCTTGTCCGCGCGATGGAACTCGTACTGGTCGGCCTGCTGTTCGTCGGGCTCGAGCGGGGCAGCGTCGGCGTCATCGTCAACACCGGCGTCGCGCTCCTCGTGGCTCGGCTCCCCTCGGTTCTCGAACGGGACTACGGCATCACGCTCGGACCGGGACTCGCGCTGTGGCTCACCGCCGCCGCCTTCCTCCACGCCGTCGGCGTCGTCGGCATCCCGGGAGCAGGCTGGACCTTCTACAGACAGGTGTGGTGGTGGGACCACGTCACCCACTCGCTGTCGGCCTCCGTCGTCGCCGCCGCCGGCTACGCCACCGTCCTCGCCTTCGAGCGCCACGCCGAGGCGGTCTCGATCCCGCCGCGGTTCATGTCCGTCGTCATCCTCGTGTTCGTCCTCGCCTTCGGCGTCGCCTGGGAGCTCCTCGAGTTCGCCATCGGGATCGTCGCCGACCTGCTCGGTACCCGGGGCATCCTCGTCCAGTACGGCATCGAGGACACCTTGCTCGACCTCACCTTCAACCTCATCGGCGGGGTGGTCGTCGCGATCTGGGGCGGGATCTACCTCACCGACCTCTCTGCCGTGATCGGCGAGCGTCTCGCCTCGCGGTGACTCCCCGACCGACCCGGTTTCGGACGGCGCTGGCTGGGATTTGAACCACGCTGAGACGGTCTCACTCGCTACGCTCGTGAGCGTGCGTCTTCCGTAAAATAGAGGGCGACTTCTCTGCTCCCCTGTGACGAGCACACGGTACGCGGTGCTCGTCGGAGTCGTTCGCCGTAGAAGTGCGCTGGCTGGGATTTGAACCCAGGTTGTGACCATGGCAAGGTCACGTGATACCACTACACTACCAGCGCCCTGTATTCAATCGTACAGCCGGAAGGGTGTATAAGGATTGCGAATCGGATGGGGTATCCTGACGATCGGTCGCATGACCCCAATTCTCACGATAACGGTGGTGTGAGCCGTTGACAGCCCCGAGCGAATCCGCTACTCTTTTAGGGCCATCGGCGCAATGATCGCTACAGTCTAGTGGCGAGACGCCCAAGCGCCACGGGATGACAGTCAGCGTACTCGTGCCGTCGTCGGTCTGCCGCGAGGCAGAAGACAAACGCGAGGCGACCCGAAAACTCGGCTACATCGCCCGCGCGGCGACGGTCTTCCGCGCCGACCGTCTCGTCGTCTTCCCCGACCGGGAAGGCGAGAGGCGACTCGGTGGCGGGTTCGTCGAAACCGTGCTGCGGTACGCCGCGACGCCGCCATACCTCAAAACCGAGGTGTGGGGCAAGCGCGACGAACTGGAGTACGTCGGTGTCCTCCCGCCGCTGCGTGTCGCGTCACGGACCGGCTCCGAATCGAACGGTTCGGGGTCGATAAGACAAGGGATCGTGACCGAGGTCGGACCTGAAGGCCGCGTCCGGGTCAATTGCGGACTGCAACACCCGATCTCCCTCAACCAGCCTCCCGGAATGGAGGTCTCCGAGGGGGAGCGCGTCACCGTCAGGATCTCTTCGCGACGACCGGTCCGCGCGAAACTGGTCGATCGGCCCGTTCCGGGGCTGTCGATCTGCCGCGCGGACCTTCGGACAGCACTCGGCCGTGAGGACGCCGGCGTCCCCATCGCGGCCTCCCGCTACGGTGAAGAACTCACCGTCGGGCGGCTGGGGAGGTTGGCCGGACGGGTCGGTGACGGGATGACCGTCGCCTTCGGCTCGCCCGAGAGAGGGCTGCCCGACATCCTCGGCATTGAGGCGTCGGCCGTCGGCGCCGACGGTGCCGAGAACGGAGTCGAACCCGCCGATCCGGGGTTCGACCTCTGGCTGAACACGGTTCCGGATCAGGGCAGCGAGGTCGTACGGACGGAGGAAGCGATGTTCGCGACCCTCGCCTGCCTCACACTGCCAGCGTGATAGAATGCCACAACCGAACTCACCACGGAAAGGCTCACTCGGGTTCGGCCCACGAAAGCGCGCGGCCAGCGAGGTCCCGCGATTCAACTCGTGGCCGGACGACGACGGACAGCCGACGCTCCAGGGCTTTGCGGGCTACAAGGCCGGCATGACCCACGTCGTGATGATCGACGACGAGGCGAACTCGTCGACGGAGGGAATGGAGACGACCGTTCCCGTCACGATCGTGGAGACGCCGCCGATGCGCGCCGTCGCCCTGCGTGCGTACGAGGACACACCGTACGGACAGAAACCGATCACCGAGGTCTGGACGACCGAACTCGAGGACGACCTCGAACGCGTCCTGGACCTCCCCGGTGACGACTACGACGCCGACGCGGCCGAGGACGACCTCCGCCGGGCGGCCGACGAGGGCCGCATCGCCGACGTCAGGGTCATCACCCACACCGTCCCGGGATCGGTGCCGTCGGTCCCCAAGAAGCGACCGGACGTCATGGAGACCCGCGTCGGCGGGGGCTCGATCGACGACCGACTCGACTACGCGCTCGAGCTCGTCGCCGACGGCGGCGAGCACGCGATGAACGACGTCTTCCGCGCCGGCGAGTACGTCGACGCCGGCGGCGTCACGAAAGGAAAGGGCACCCAGGGCCCCGTCAAGCGCTGGGGCGTCCAGAAACGCAAGGGCAAACACGCCCGCCAGGGCTGGCGCCGACGGATCGGCAACCTCGGTCCCTGGAACCCCTCGCGCGTGCGCTCGACGGTCCCCCAGCAGGGCCAGACCGGCTACCACCAGCGCACCGAACTCAACAAGCGTCTCGTCACCGTCGGCGACGGCGCCGACGCGACGGTCGAGGGCGGCTTCGTCAACTACGGCGAGGTCGACGGCCCCCACGCGTTGATCAAGGGTTCGCTCCCCGGACCGGAAAAGCGCCTCGTGCGCTTCCGGCCGGCGATCCGACCGGGAGACCAGCCGCGCCTCGATCCCGAGGTCCGGTTCGTCTCCACCGCATCCAACCAGGGATAAACTGGCTAACGCACACCAATGAAAGCAACAGCATACGACCTGGACGGAAGCGACGCGGGGGAGGTCGAACTCCCGTCGGTCTTCGAGACCGATTACCGGCCGGACGTCATCGGCCGGGCCGTCCGCGCCGCCCAGGCGAACCGAAAACAGGAGTACGGCGCCGACGAGTTCGCCGGCAAGCGGACGCCGGCCGAATCGTACGGCAGCGGCCGCGGGATGGCCCACGTTCCCCGCCAGGACGGGCGCGCACGCCGCGTCCCCCAGGCGATCAAGGGGCGCAAGGCCCACCCGCCGAAAGCCGAGAAGGATTGGAGCGAATCGATCAACACCAAAGAGAAGCGGCTCGCGGTCCGCAGCGCGATCGCAGCGACGGCCGACGCCGACCTCGTCGCGGAACGCGGTCATCGAATCGAGAGCGACCTCGAGTTCCCGCTGGTCGTCACCGACGAGTTCGAGGACCTCGAAAAGACCAGGGAGGTCGTCGACTTCCTCGAAACCGTCGGCCTCGCGGGCGACGTCGCCCGCGCCGACGAGGGCCGGTCGATCCGCTCGGGCCGCGGGACGACCCGTGGCCGCAAGTATAAGGAGCCGTCGTCGATCCTCTTCGTGACGAGCACCGAGGCGGGGCCCTCCCGGGCCGCGCGGAACCTCGCGGGCGCCGACGTGGCGACCGCGAGCGAGGTCAACGCCGAGGACCTCGCGCCGGGCGCGGAGGGCGGTCGGCTCACGGTCTGGACGGAAAGCGCCGTCGAGGAGGTGGCCGAGCGATGAGCGGCGTCATCGACTACCCGCTGGTCACCGAGAAGGCGATGAACGACATGGACTTCGAGAACAAGCTCCAGTTCGTCGTCCACCTGGACGCCACCAAACCCGAGATCAGGGAGGCGATCGAGGACCAGTTCGACGTCTCCGTCTCCGGGGTCAACACACAGATCACGATGAAAGGGAAGAAAAAGGCAACCGTCAGACTGAGCGAGGACGACGACGCACAGGAAGTCGCCTCGCGGATCGGGGTGTTCTGAGATGGGACGACGGATCCTCGGCCAACGACGCGGCCGCGGCACGCCGACGTTCCGGGCACCCTCCCACCGGTACAAGGAGAACTTAGAGCACAAGAAACCCGAGGACGGCGACGTCGTCCGCGGGACGGTCGTCGACGTCGAACACGACCCCGCGCGGTCGGCGCCGGTCGTCGCCGTCGAGTTCGAGGACGGCGACCAGCGTCTGATCCTCGCGCCGGAAGGAATCACGGTCGGCGACGAGATCCAGGTCGGGATCAGCGCCGAGATCGCACCCGGGAACACGCTGCCCCTGGCGGAGATCCCCGAGGGCGTTCCGATCTGTAACGTCGAGGCCAACCAGGGCGACGGCGGGAAGTTCGCCCGTGCTTCGGGCGTCAACGCCGACCTCGTGACCCACGACCGCAACGCGGCAGTGATCCAGCTTCCGAGCGGCGAGGTCAAACGGCTGGATCCCCAGTGTCGGGCCACCATCGGCGTCGTCGCCGGCGGCGGCCGGACCGAGAAGCCGTTCGTCAAGGCCGGCAACAAGTATCACAAGATGAAAGCACGGGGCACGAAGTGGCCCCGCGTCCGGGGCGTCGCGATGAACGCCATCGACCACCCGTTCGGCGGCGGCGGTCGCCAGCACCCGGGCAAGCCCAAATCCGTCTCGCGCAACGCGCCGCCGGGACGGAAAGTGGGAGACATCTCCTCCCGACGAACCGGGCGGGGTGGTAACGAATGAGTTCCGAGTACAGAACCGGCCGCGAGGGCGAGTTTACCTACCGCGGTCACACGCTAGACGACCTCCAGGGAATGGACCTCGAGGAGGTCGCCGAACTGCTGCCCGCACGGATGCGGCGAAGCATCGACCGCGGGCTCTCCGTCGAGAAGCAGAAGCTCCTCGAGGAGGCCCGCGAGGCCGAGGAGGAGGAGACGGCGAACTCGCCGATCAGGACCCACCTGCGGGACATGCCGATCGTCCCCGAGTTCGTCGATCTCACCTTCGAGGTCTACACCGGACAGAGCTTCGAGCGCGTGCGCGTCCAGCCCGAGATGATCGGCCACTACCTGGGCGAGTTCCAGCTGACCCGCAACTCGGTCGAACACGGCCAGGCGGGGATCGGCGCGACGCGCTCCTCGAAGTTCGTCCCACTGAAGTGATCCACGCATGGGAATCAACTACTCTGTCGAGGCGGACCCGGATTCGACGGCGAAAGCCATGCTCCGGGAGCGCCCAATGAGCCACAAGCACAGCAAGGAGGTCGCCCGCGCGATCAAGGGCAAGACCGTCGCCGAGGCGACGGGGTACCTCCAGTCGGTCATCGACGAGGAGCAGTCGGTGCCGTTCAAGTCCCACAACACCGGCGCCGGCCACCGCTCGGACATCGACGGCTGGGACGCCGGCAAGTACCCCGAGAAGGTAAGCGGCGAGTTCCTCGACCTGCTCGAGAACGTCACGGCCAACGCCGACCACCAGGGGTTTACCGGCGACGAGATGCGGATCGAACACGTCGCCGCCCACAAGGTCGGCGAGTCGACGGGCCGCAAGCCCCGCGCGATGGGGCGGGCGAGCGCCTGGAACACGCCGGAGGTCGACGTCGAGATCGTCGTCGCCGAGATCGAGGACGAACACACGGAGGACGATAGCTAATGGCGGACGAACACCAGTTCATCGAGGACGGCCTGCAACGCTCCCAGATCGACGAGTTCTTCGCGGACGAACTCGGCCGTGCGGGCTACGGCGGAATGGACGTCGCCAAGACCCCGATGGGGACCCAGATCGTCCTCAAAGCCGAGAAACCCGGCATGGTCATCGGCAAGGGCGGCGAGAACATCCGGAAGGTCACCACCGCCTTAGAGGAGAAGTTCAACCTCGACGACCCCCAGATCGACGTCCAGGAGGTCGACGAACCCGATCTGAACGCACGGATCGTCGCCGACCGACTCGCCAACGCCCTCGAACGAGGGTGGTACTTCCGGAAAGCCGGCCACACCACCATCGACCGGATCATGGACGCCGGCGCGTTGGGCGCCGAGATCGTCCTCGCCGGGAAGGTCACCGGCGCGCGCTCGCGGGTCGAGAAGTTCAACCGGGGCTACATCAAGCACAACGGCGAGCCCGCAGAGGAGGTCGTCGACCACGGCCAGGGCGTCGCCGTCATGAAGCTCGGCACGATCGGCGTCAACGTCAAGATCATCCCGCCGGGCGCCGAACTCCCCGACGACTTCGACGTCCACGAGGACGCAGACCCCGAGGAGGTCGTCCCCGAGGCCGTCGAGGCAAACGAGAGCGTCGAGGACCTGCTCGAGGGCGAACCCGACGACGACGTCGCCGACGAACGCGCCGACGAGGACGTCGAGGAGCCCGCCGAGCCCGGCGAGGCCGAGGTCGACGAGGAGGTCGTCGAGGAGATCATCGACGAGGAGACGGCCGACGACGAGGCCGAAGCGCCGGCCGACGAGGAGATCGAGGAGGAACTCGACGACCTCGAGGAGGACGTCGAGGCCGAAGCCGAGGAGTTGCTCTCGGAGATGGACGAGGAGGGCGAGGCCTCGGATGACGACGAAAACGACGAAGACGGGGGAGGTGAGGACTGATGGCGATCGTCCACGCCGAGGAGCTCCGAGACATGACCCCCGCCGAGCGCGAGGCCGAACTCGAGGAGTTAGAGACCGAGCTCCTCAACGCGAAGGCGGTGCTCGCCGCCGGCGGCGCGCCCGAAAACCCCGGCGAGATCGGCGAGCTGAAGCGAACGATCGCCCGGATCAAGACGATCCAGCGAGAAGAAGGCGATCTCGAAGCGGACGAAGAATAGCACGGCAACCGAGACGGACCCCAACCCAATGGCACTCACACCCGAAACCCTGGTTCGCCACGAGCTGAACGGGCTTCCCGTTCGGGTCGCAGAGAGCGACGACCCCTCGCGGGTCGGCCTCTCGGGGCGGGTCGTCGTCGAGACGACCAACACCCTACAGGTCGAGACCCGAAGCGGCGGCTCCAGGCGGGTGGTGACCGTGCCCAAGGAGGGGTCCGTCTTCGAGTTCGCGATCACAGATGACGCCGCCGGGGACGAGAGGTCCCCGGGGACCGCGTTCAAACTGGCCGACGCCCAACCCTCCGACTCCGTCGAGTCCGGAGTCGAGGACCGAGCCGACGGCGCCGCCGTCGGCTGTCGTGCCTTCGGGCACGCCGCTGGCGAGAACGTGGCCTACGTTACGGTCGATGGATCGCGACTGCTCTCACGACCCGCGCGGCGAACCGAAACGAGCGGTGATTCACCATGGCAATAGGATTAGATGTAGAAACCCCTCCGGAACCGGAAAACCCGGAGGAATACGACTACGAGAAGTGTCCGTTCTACGGCGACCTACCGGTCCGGGGCCAGACCCTGGTCGGCACCGTCGTCTCGACGGACATGGACAAGACCGTAGTCGTCGAACGAGAGTACGACGTGACGGTCCCGAAGTACGACCGTCAGATGAAGCGTCGCTCGCGCATCCCGGCACACGTGCCGGGCGTGCTCGAGGGCCTCTCGGTCGGCGACACGGTCACCATCGCAGAGACCCGACCACTGTCGAAGACGAAATCGCACGTGGTCGTCGAACGAATCGAGGAGGCGACCGCCGAGGACCTCGCCGAGTTGACCCGGCAGACCGAGCCCGACCAGGAGCTCTCGGCGAGCGACGTCACCGAGGGCGCCGAACCCGAGGCCGACACGGAGGGTGACGCCTGATGGAAGCGATGAAAGCCGACGTCACCCAGGGCCTGAAGAAGGGGTCCCTGGTCACGTGTGCGGACAACACGGGCGCACGCGAGCTGAAAGTCATCAGCGTCGCGGGCTACCAGGGAACTAAGAACCGCCAGCCGAAGGCGGGGCTTGGCGACAAGGTGACCGTCTCCGTCACGAAAGGGACCCCCGAGATGCGCCGCCAGGTGCTCGAAGCGGTGATCGTCCGCCAGCGGAAGCCGATCCGCCGGCCCGACGGCACCCGCCTGAAGTTCGAGGACAACGCGGCGGTCATCATCGACGAGAACGAGGAGCCACGGGGCACCGAGATCAAGGGGCCGATCGCCCGCGAGGTCGCCGAACGGTTCGGCGCCATCGCGAGCACGGCGACGATGATCGTCTAACCATGAGCAAGCAACCACGCAAACAACGAAAGCGAAGCGAGGAGGCGCCCCTCCACGAACGGGGCACGAAGCTCCACGCGACCCTCGACGGGGAGCTCCGCGAGGAGTACGACCGTCGTCGGACCCGCGTCAACGTCGGCGACACCGTCGAACTAATGAGAGGCGACCACGCCGGCGAGGAAGGCGAGGTCGTCGGCGTCGACTTAGAGGACGGCACCGTAGACGTCGAGGACGTGACGATCGAGACCGCCGACGGCGAGGAGGTCCCTCGTTCGGTCGAACCCTCGAACGTCCGGCTCGTCGACCTCGACTTAGAGGACGACCGGCGCGAGGCGCGCCTGGAGGGTGAGGACGAATGACCAACCACCAGAAACGCCTCGCGGCGCCGAACTCCTGGCCCGTCGAGCGCAAGACCGAGACGTTCACGGTCAAAGCCGGCGCCGGCCCCCACGGACAGGCGGGTGTTCCCCTCCTGATCCTGCTCCGGGACGTGCTCGGCTACGTCGACTCGAAGAAGGAGGCCCGCTACGCGGTCAGTGAGGACGCGATCCTGGTCAACGGCGAGCCCGTCGGCGACGAGGCCCGTCCGATCGGGATGTTCGACATCGTCGCGTTCCCCGACCGCGAGGAGTACTACCGCGTGTTTCCCGACGAGGGCGGCCGACTGGCGCTGTCGGCGATCGACGCCGAGGCCGCCGGCAGCCGTCTCGGGAAGATCGAGGGCAAGCGTCAGGTCGACGGCGGCCGGACCCAGCTGACCCTCCACGACGGCGCGAACGTCGTCGTCGACGAGGAGTACGCGACCAACGATTCGATCGTCGTCGACAACGAATCGAAGGAGATCGTCGCCCACTTCCCCTACGAGGAGGGCGCGCTGGTCACCGCCGTCCGTGGCAACCACGCCGGCAAGATCGGCGAGATCGAGGCGATCGAGATCACCGCCGGCAGCGGCTCGAACGCCGTCACCATCTCCGGCGACGACCCCTTCGAGACCGTCGAGGAGTACGTCGTCGTCATCGACGAGAACTTCGTCGGCGACGACGACCCCGACGTCACCACGACCGGCGAGAGCGCGGACGGAGGTGAGGACGAATGAGCGAGGCAGACACCGAAACCGGCTTCCACGAGATGCGCGAACCCCGCATCGAGAAGGTCGTCGTCCACATGGGCGTCGGCCGTGGCGGGCGCGATCTCAACCGGGCCGAGGGGATCTTAGAGGAGATCACCGGCCAGTCGAGCGTCCGGACCCAGGCGACGGCGACCGAACCCGAGTTCGGCATCCGCCAGGGCGAGCCCATCGGCGCGAAAGTCACGCTGCGGGGCGAGGAGGCGGACGAGTTCCTCGAGACCGCACTCGGCCTCACGGAGCTGTCGGCCACCCAGTTCGACGACACGGGCAACGTCAGCTTCGGGGTCGAGGAACACACCGACTTCCCGAGCCAGGAGTACGACCCCGAGGTCGGGATCTACGGGCTCGACGTCACCGTCAACCTGGTTCGGCCGGGCTACCGGGTCTCGAAACGCGACAAGGCCAACCGCTCGATCCCCGCCGGTCACCGTCTGACCGCCGAGGACGCGGTCGCCTATCTCGAGGCCGCCTTCGACGCGGAGATCACGGAGGGAAACGATGAGTGAAAGCGACACCGAAACCGAGACGGGCGAACACGCCACCAAGCGGACGGGCCAGATCGAGGCCTGCCAGCGCTGTGGCCGCAAGCAGGGGCTCGTCGGCAAGTACGACATCAACCTCTGCAGACAGTGTTTCCGCGAGGTCGCCCGCGACATGGGATTCAAGAAGTACAGATAATGACAGGGAACGACCCACTCAGCAACGCGCTTTCGGGACTCGACAACGCCGAGAGCGTGGGGCATCTCACACACGAGGTATCGCCAGCCTCGAACGAGATCGGCAGCGTCCTCGAAGTGCTCTACGACCGGGGGTATATCTCCGGGTTCGAGCTCGTCGAGGACGGGAAGGCCGGTCGGTTCGAGGTCGAACTGAACGGAGCGATCAACGCCTGTGGCCCCGTCAAGCCGCGGTACTCGGTCGGCGCCGACGACTTCGAGCGCTGGGAGAAGCGGTTTCTCCCCGCTCGGGACTTCGGCGCGCTCGTCGTCACGACGAGCAGTGGAATCATGAGCCACTACGAGGCCCGCGAGCAGGGTATCGGGGGCCAGGTGATCGCGTACGTCTACTAACAATGCGCACAGAACTCGAACCCCCGGAGGACGTAAGCGTCGAGGTCGACCACCTCGACGTCACCGTCTCCGGCCCGAACGGCAGCGTCACCCGCCGGCTCTGGTACCCGAACGTCACGGTCGAACTCGAGGACGACGTCGTCGTCGTCGAGAGCGACGTCGAGGACGCGAAGACGACCGCGACCGTCGGCACCTTCGAGAGCCACCTGCGAAACGCCTTCCACGGCGTCGTCGAGGGCTGGGAGTACACGATGGAGGTCTTTTACTCCCACTTCCCGATGCAGGTCCGCGTCGACGGCGAGGAGGTCGTCATCGAGAACTTCCTCGGCGAGCAGGCGCCCCGACGGACGACGATCCACGGCGACACCGAGGTCGCCGTCGACGGCGAGTCGGTCACGCTCTCCGGTCCGAACAAGGAGGACGTCGGCCAGACGGCAGCGGACATCGAACAGCTCACGAAAGTGAAAGGAAAGGACGCCCGCGTCTTCCAGGACGGCGTTTACATCACGGCCAAACCCCGAGGTGGTGCCTGATGGCGGACGACGACGACGTCGAGGAGACGGAGGACGTCGAGGGACTCGAGGAGATAAGCGGCGTCGGCGAGAGCAAGGCCGACGCGCTCCGGGAGGCCGGCTTCGAGACCGTCGAGGACGTCCAGGAAGCGGATCAGGACGACCTGAGCGAGGTCGAGGGGGTCGGCAACGCGCTGGCCGCCCGGATCAAAGCCGACGTCGGCGACCTCGAGGTCAGCGAGGAGACCGACGCAGAGATCGAAGACGAGGGAGGCGAGGAGGAAGCCGAGGAGGCCGAAACCGAACTCCGGCCCCGCGGCCTAGCCGAGAAGACCCCCGAGCTCTCCGAGAACGAGGAGCGACTCCTCTCCCAGCGAAAGCGGGAGGGAACGCCCCAGTTCAACCGCCAGGACTACCACATGAAAAAGCGGACGCCGGAATCCTGGCGTCGGCCCCGCGGTCAGCTGTCGAAACAGCGCCGCGGCATCAAGGGCAAGGGCGCCAAGGTCGAGGCGGGCTACCGGACGCCCGAAGCCGCCCGGGGCAAACACCCGAGCGGCTTCGAGGAGGTCCGCGTCGAGAACACCGACGACTTGGAGGGCGTCGACGGAGACGTCCAGGCGGTTCGGATCGGCTCCTCGGTGGGCGCACGGAAACGCGAGCGCATCGAAGAGGAAGCCGAGGACGCGGGCGTTCGCGTCCTCAACCCGACGTACGTCGAAGTCGAGGTGGATTCCGATGACTGATCTCTCAGCACAGAAGCGACTGGCGGCCGACGTCTTGGACGTCGGGAAGAACCGCATCTGGTTCGACCCCGAGTCCCAGGGCGAGATCGCCGAGGCGATCACGCGAGACGAGATCCGCGAACTCGTCGACTCGGGTACGATCCGGGCCAGCGAGGCCGGCGGGAACTCCCGCGGCCGGGCCCGCGAGCGCAACGCGAAACGCGCCTACGGCCACCGCACGGGGCCGGGAAGCCGGAAAGGCAAGAAGGGTGCCCGCCAGAACGAGAAGGACGAGTGGAAAGGCAAGATTCGAGCACAGCGACGGAAGCTCCGCGAACTCCGCGACAAGGGCGAACTCACGCCGACCCAGTACCGGGAGCTGTACCGGAAGGCCGGCGGCGGGGAGTTCCAGAGCGTCCAGTACCTGTTGAACTACATCGACGACAACTACGGTGACGACTAATGGCGACAGGACCACGATACAAGGTACCGATGCGGCGTCGCCGCGAGGTCCGGACGGACTACCATCAGAGGTTGCGCCTGTTGAAATCGGGCAAACCGCGCCTCGTTGCTCGCACGAGCAACAAGCACACGACGGCGCAGCTGATCTCCCCCGGACCCCAGGGCGACGAGACACGAGCAAGTGCACACTCGAGCGATCTCGCCGACTACGGCTGGGAGGCCCCGACGGGCAACCTGCCGGCGGCCTACCTGACCGGCCTGCTGGCCGGGAAACGGGCCGTCGAGGCCGGTCTCGAGGAGGCAGTCCTCGACATCGGCCTCAACACGGCCTCGCCGGGGAACAAGGTGTTCGCCGTCCAGGAGGGCGCCATCGACGCCGGCCTCGAGATCCCCCACAACGACAGCGTGCTGGCCGACTGGTCGCGAACGCGGGGCGAACACATCGCCGACTACGCAGACCAGCGCGAGGAGCCGCTGTACGGCGGGGAGTTCGACGCGAGTGACCTACCCGACCACTTCGATGAGACACGAGAGGCGATCCTAGAATGAGCGGACGCAACTCCCGGGGCTGGGAGCCGGTTACCCGCCTGGGCAGACAGGTACAGGACGGAGAGATCGAGACGATGGAGGCCGCGCTGAACTCGGGGCTCCCGCTGAAGGAACCCGAGATCGTCGACCAGCTCCTGCCGGGGCTCGACGACGAGGTCCTCGACATCAACATGGTCCAGCGGATGACCGACTCGGGTCGCCGGGTCAAGTTCCGCTGTGTCTGTGTCGTCGGCAACCGCGACGGCTTCGTCGGCTACGCCGAGGGCCGAGACGACCAGGTCGGCTCTGCGATCCAGAAAGCCATCGGCATCGCGAAGCTGAACATGATCCAGGTGCCCCGCGGCTCGGGCTCCTGGGAGGACCGATCCGACCGGCCCCACTCGCTGACCCACCGGACGACCGGGAAAGCGGGCTCCGTCGAGGTCGAACTCATCCCCGCGCCCGAGGGGCTCGGGCTCGCGGCGAGCGACACCGTGCGCGCGGTGCTCGAGCTCGCCGGGATCGAGAACGCCTGGACGAAGAGCCACGGCAACACCCGGACGACGGTGAACCTGGCGAAGGCGACGTTCAACGCCCTGGAGAACGCCTCCCAGTCGCGTGGCGCCCGCAGGCGCGAACGCGAGGTGGTCGAGGGATGAAGGCGATCGTTCAACTCCGCGGCGAGGTCAATCGCCAGGAGGGCGTCGATGACACCCTGGACATGCTGAACGTCCACGAGACCAACCACTGCGCGCTCGTCCCCGAGACCGACACCTACCAGGGGATGGTCGCGAAGGTGAACGACTACGTCGCCTTCGGCGAGCCCAGCCCCGAGGTGCTCGCGACGCTGCTCGAAACGCGCGCCGAGCCCCTCGAGGGCACGTCCTCGGACGTCAACGAGAAGTGGCTCGGCGAGCACACGGAGTACGACGGCTTCGAGAGCCTCGCGGAGGCGCTGCTCGAAGAGGAGACGACGCTTCGCGAACAGGGGCTGTCGCCGACGCTTCGACTGCATCCGCCACGCGGCGGCCACGAGGGGATCAAGCAGCCGGCCTCGAAGGGGGGCCAGCTCGGAACGCACACCACCGAGGAGATCGACGATCTCCTCACCTCGATGCGCTAACAATGACGGACAAGAAACGACGCCAGCGCGGCTCGCGGACCCACGGCGGCGGCTCCCACAAGAATCGTCGTGGGGCGGGCCACCGCGGGGGCCGCGGCCGCGCCGGGCGGAGCAAACACGAGTTCCACAACTACGAACCGAAGGGCAAACACGGCTTCGACCGGCCACAGGACGTCCGCGAGGAGGTCGCGACGATAGACGTCAAGAAGCTAGACGAGGACGTCCCGTTGTACGCGGCCGACGGCCTCGCCGAAGAAGACGGCGACGGCTACCGGATCGACGCCCGCGACGTCGTCGAGGACGGCCACGAGGTCGACGTCGTCAAGGTGCTCGGCGGCGGCCAGGTCCGAACCGAGCTCACCGTGGTCGGCGACGCGTTCTCGGAGAGGGCCCGCGAGAAACTCGAGGACGCGGGCGGCGAGGCGGTCCTCTCCGAGCGCGGGGAAGAACGTCTGGCCGAAGAGGACGAGGACGACGACGAGGACGAGATCGGGGCGTAAGCCATGGGATGGAAGGGTGCCGCGGAACCGGTGTTGACACGGATGCCGGCCGTCCGCCGTCCGGAGGGCCACGTCCCCTTCAAGCGGAAGCTGGCGTGGACCGCCGGCATCCTAGTGCTCTACTTCTTTCTGACCAACGTCGCCCTGCTCGGCTTGGACCAGGGGGAGGCGACCGACCTCTTCGGGCAGTTCCGTGCGATCCTCGCCGGCGAGTTCGGCTCGATCCTCCAGGTGGGGATCGGCCCGATCGTCACCGCGAGCATCGTGCTCCAGCTGCTGGGCGGGACGAACCTGCTCGGGCTCGACACCGACGACCCCCGCGACCAAGTGCTCTACCAGGGGCTCCAGAAGCTGCTGGTTGTCGTGATGACGGCGCTGACCGCCATCCCGATGGTCTTCGCCGGCGGCTTCCTTCCGGTCCAGGGCTCGCTTTCGCTCGGGGGGCTCGCCCTCGATTCGACGGGCGTCCAGCTCCTGCTGTTCGTCCAGATCTTCGTCGGCGGCATCCTCCTGCTCTACATGGACGAGGTGGTGAGCAAGTGGGGCGTCGGCAGCGGGATCGGCCTCTTCATCATCGCGGGGGTCAGCCAGCGGCTGGTCGCCGGCTTCCTCTCGCTGTCCGAGGAGGGGTTCTTCTATAGCTGGTTCCAGATCCTGACCGGGCGGACCGACCTCGATCCGATCGCCGGCGGCGCCGGCCTCTACCAGCTCGTCGTCACCGAGGGCCAGTTGCTCGCGCTCGCGACGACGGTCCTGATCTTCGCGATCGTCGTCTACGCCGAGTCCGTCCGCATCGAGATCCCCCTCTCGCACGCACGCGTGAAGGGTGCCCGCGGGCGGTTCCCGGTGAAGCTGATCTACGCGAGCGTCCTGCCGATGATCCTCGTTCGGGCGGTCCAGGCCAACGTCCAGTTTCTCGGCCAGATCCTGAACAGCCAGTGGGGGATGCCCGCCTGGCTCGGGGTCTACTCCGAGGGCCAGCCCGTGTCGGGCTTTTTCTACTACGTCGCGCCGATCTACTCGCGCGAGGAGTGGCTCTGGTGGACCGCACAGGTCACCCAGGAGTGGTGGCAGGTGCTGATCCGGATCGGGATCGACGTCGCCGTCATGGTCGGCGGCGGCGCGATCTTCGCGATCTTCTGGGTCGAGACGACCGACATGGGCCCGGAGGCGACCGCAAAGCAGATCCAGAACTCCGGGATGCAGATCCCCGGCTTCCGACAGAACGTCGGCGTCGTCGAGAAGGTCATGGAGCGGTACATCCCCCAGGTGACCGTCATCGGGGGCGCCCTCGTCGGCCTGCTCGCGGTCGCCGCGAACATGCTCGGCACCATCGGCTCGGTGACCGGCACCGGCCTGTTGCTCGCGGTCTCGATCACGTACAAGCTGTACGAGGAGATCGCCGAGGAGCAGATGATGGAGATGCATCCGATGATGCGGAACATGTTCGGCAAGGAGTAGCACGTTTTCAAGCCTTCGACCGCAACGACTCGTCGGTTCCAGTCACCGTCCGATCTTTCAACCGGAGTGACGTCTCCCCGCCCCTACCGCCGGAAACCGACAACTGAAGGTTATATATGGCGGAAGGGACAACCTCTATCCAACGCCCCATGGCAGAGATCTACCTCCTCAGCACGGTGCTGATGACCGTCATTCTGATCGCGGTCGCCGTCGCGATCGCACGGAGCGGGCATCGAGCGACGCCGAGCGGCCAGTCCGGCGGACGAAGCGGCTTCGCGGAGTGGTCCGGACGGGTCGACCCCGACCGGCCACGAATCGTCGAACTGGCCTACGACCCGATGGCCTGGACGGTATCCTTCGTCGTCCTCGCGATCGTCTTCATCGCGGGTGCGGTAGTGATGGTCCAGGGACTCTCCGGGATCGGCGGCGCCGTCGGTACCGGCCTGCTCGCGGTCGGCGGGGCGATCCTCGGCGGCTTCCTCTTCTTCGGGGCCTTCTTCGCCGCCCGCGACCGGATCGGCTACACGGCGGCGGGGATCGCGGTCGCCGCGGTGACGACCGGCCTGATCGCGCTGCTCGGCATCGTGGTCATGTTGCTCCAGGCGTAGCGCTCCCAGTGAGGAAGGTATAAGTGGACGACCGCCCGACCACCTAGCAATGGCGAGCGTCCGGACCTACGCGATCATCTACGTGGCGTTACTGGCGCTGGGGACCGTGCAGTTCGTCTTCTTCGAGGGCGACACTGGAATGTCCTATCAGGTTGCAATGGCCGGCGTGCTCGTCCTCTCGGTCGCAAAGGCCGGCCTCATCATCGGGTACTACCAGCACTTGATCGACGAGCCCCGATCGCTGACCTACCTGCTCGGGGGCGCCGTCTTCATGGTGTTCCTGCTGACGATCGCCGCCGGCTTCTCGATTCAGTAATCCGTCGTTCTCGCCGCCGACTCCGGACCCCACATGATCCGCCAACGACGAGTTCACGAACGTCCGGTTTCCTCGAGGGAGCGATGACCGACCATCCGGGGATCCGCGGGACCGGACTCGTCCTCGGAACGCTCGCGCTCGCCGTCTGCGCGAGCGGGGGCGCGACCGCGAGCAACGCCGTCGTCGGGCTCTCGGGATCGGGCGGGGAGATCACGGTACCGACCTGGCTCTATCTCGCCTCCGGAGGCGGCGTCATCGGCGCGATGGCGCTGCTCTCGATGCTCGTCACCGACCGGGTCGTCATCGAGGGCTACCACGACCGGACGGTGGACCTCCCCATCGACGCCCTCCATCGGGTCGGCGACGCCGTCCTCGGCATCGTCGGGATCGCGGGGCTCGCGTTCGTCCTCGTCGTCGGCGTCGCGGGCCCGCAGACGGGGCTGGTCAGCGGCGCCGTCCTCCTGGTGTTCGTCGGCGCCCGAGCCGTCCTGACGATGGTCGCCTACGCGGTCGGCAACCCGTGGCCCGCGATCAACCCCTGGCGGCGAGTCGCGGCGGCGCTGCCGACCCTCGGCCGGTCGTACCCCCGGCGGGCGGGCCACTGGCCCGCCGTCGCCGCCCTGCTCGCCCTGATCTGGCTCGAGGTCGTCGCCCCGCTTAGCTCCTCGCCGCGGGCGCTCGCTGCCGCGGTCGCCGGCTACTCCCTGGTGACGGTCGCCGGCGGGGTCGTCTTCCCGACCGAGACCTGGTTTCGCCGGGCCGACCCGCTGTCGGTGTGGTTTCGCTGCTACGGCTCGGTCGCGCCGATACAGCGGACCGACGACGGGCTCGCCCTCCGGGCGCCGGGCGCCCGGCTCGGCGACGACGACGTGCTCGCGGAGCTTTCCGGGGTCGCGTTCGCCGTCCTCCTGGTCTGGGAGTTGACCTACAGCGGCTTCATCGTGACGCCGCCGGGCGCGCGAGCAGTCGAGGCGGCCGTGGGCCTCGGGCTCCCGGCCGAACTCGTTTACCTACTCCTCCTCGTGGGCGGTTTCGCCGCCTTCTGGGGGGCCTACTGGGCCGCCGCCGGGCTCACGCGCCGGCGCGCGGAGACCTTTCTCTCCCGGCGCTATCTCGCGGTCCGCTTCGGACCCGCGCTGCTGGCGATCGCCGCCGGCTACCACCTCGCTCATTACGCCGGGTTCGCGATCCAGCTCTGGCCCGCCTTTCTCGACTCCCTCCTGATGCCCCTCTCGCCGCCGGCGAACCCGACCCGATATGCGCTGCCGGGCTGGTTCGGCTACGTCGAGATCGCGGGCATCCTCTCGGGCCACGTGCTCGCGGTCTGGGTGGCCCACACGGTCTCCTTCGAGCTGTTCCCCGGCAAGCTCCAGGCGATCAGAAGCGAGTACCCCTTCGTTGCCCTCATGATCGCCTTCACCGTGGTGAGCCTCCTGCTCGTCTCCCTCCCCGAGACGGGCGCGCCGTACGTTCCGAGCTGATACTGCCGGCTGTAACCGTATGAGACGTCTCGGCTCCCGCCCGACCGAGAATCGCGAACGACGTACAGCCGGTCGTATGAGGACCGCCAGACCCATGCCCGCTCGCGCCCTCCCGCCGGTAGGATGGCGCCCTCGCTGGCGGACTCGACCGAGCGGCTGACCGACCACGAGTACGACGTTCACGGCGACGCCCTCCGCTGTCCGTACTGCGATCGGCCGTTTCCAAGCGAGCGGACCCGGACCTTCCACGTCGGCGTCCGCCACGGCGAGAGCTGTACCGAGGCCGAACGCGAGGCCTACGAGGCCGAACGCGACGACGAGGAGTACGAACTGTTCACGTTCCACCTCAAGGCCGCGGTCTCGGTGTTCCTGATCTACTTCCTGTTCGTGTTCCTCTACGCGCTGGTGTGGGCGGGGTAACGAACGGACGGGAAAACGGGGACGGCGCCGCTTAGATGTAATCGATGCTCGGGGGCAGTTCGAGCTTGCGGCCCTTGCGCTCGCGGATCTCCATGATCGTCTCGGTCTGCAGGGAGTCGGCCATGACCTCGAAGCCGGCGTTTTCGGTGTTCCAGGAGGCCCGACCCTCGGTCGCAGACCGGATGTCGCTCGAGAAGCCGATCATCTCCTCGACGGGGGCGATCCCCTCGACGACCATGAGGTCGCCTTCCTGGTACATGTCGTCGACGCGGCCACGACGGCCCTGGATCTCGCCGCTGGCGGCGCCCATGTGGTCGTTGGGCACGTCGATGCGGACGTCCTGCATCGGCTCTAAGAGCATGATGTGGCCGTCGATCAGGGACTTGTGGACCGCCTCGCGGGTCGCGGGGATGACCTGTGCGGGTCCCCGATGGATCGTGTCCTCGTGGAGCTTCGCGTCGTGGAGACGGATCAGCGTCCCCTGGACGGGCTCCTGGGCCAGCGGGCCGTTGTCGAGGGCGTCCTCTAAGCCCTCGATGAACAGCTCCATCGTCTCGTTTAGGTGCTGGATGCCCTTTGTCTGGTCGAGGAGGATGTTCGTCCCGTGGATGTGCTCGACGTCCTGGGAGTCGTCCTTGCCCATGCCGGCGTCCTGGAGCGCCTCGCGGCGCTCCTGTTCGGGCATGTCCATCGAGGCCTCGCCGAGCTGGATCGCCTCGACGATCTCCTGGTCGAGGGGTTCGGCCGAGATGTAAAAGCGGTTGTGACGGTTGGGGGAGATCCCCTCGACCGTGTCGCTTTCGCGCTGGACGGCCTCGCGGTAGACGACGATCGGTTCGCCGGTGTTGACGGGGATTCCCTGGTTCTTCTCGATGCGCTGGGTGATGACCTCGAGGTGGAGTTCGCCCTGGCCGCTGATGAGGTGTTCGCCGGTGTCCTCGTTGATCTCGATCTGGATCGTGGGGTCTTCTTTCGACACCTGGCGAAGGGTCTCGATCAGCTTCGGGAGGTCGTCCATCGTCTGGGCCTCGACGCTCTTCGTGATGACCGGCTCGGAGATGTGCTCGATCGACTCGAAGGGAGTCATCTCCACGCTGGAAACCGTCGAGCCGGCGATCGCATCCCGGAGCCCGGTGACGGCGGCGATGTTGCCCGCGGGGACGCTCTCGACTTCCTCGCGTTCGCCGCCCATGTAGATGCCGACCGACTGGACGCGGTTCCGGCCCGCGGTGCCCGAGACGTACAGCTCCTGGCCCTTCTCGATGGTCCCCGAGAAGACCCGACCGGCCGCGATCTCGCCGGCGTGGGGGTCGATGCCGATGTCGGTGACCATCAGGACGACCTCGCCCTCGTCGTCGACCAGCCGCATCCCCTCCGCGAGTTCGCTCTCGTCGTCACCGCGCCAGACCCGCGGGATACGGCGGGGCTGGGCGTCGAGCGGGTTCGGGAAGTGCTCACAGACCATGTCGAGGACGACGTTCGAGAGCGGCGTCCGCTCGTGGAGCTCCTGGCGCTTGCCGGCTTGCTCCAGATCGATGATGTCGCCGAAGTCCATCCCGGTTCGCTGCATCGAGGGCATCGAGACGCCCCACTTGTAGAGCGCGGAGCCGAAGCCGACGGTGCCGCCCTCGACGCTGACGGTCCAGTCGTCGACGTCGTCCATGTCCTGGGTCATCCCCTCGATGAGCTCGTTGACGTCGGCGATGACGCTGAGGAGGCGTTCTTGCATCTCCTGGGGGCCCTCCTGAAGTTCGCTGATGAGGCGGTCGACCTTGTTGATGAAGAGGGTCGGCTTGACGCCCTCTCGGAGCGCCTGCCGGAGCACCGTCTCGGTCTGGGGCATCGCGCCCTCGACGGCGTCGACGACGACGAGCGCGCCGTCGACCGCCCGCATCGCACGGGTGACGTCCCCGCCGAAGTCGACGTGGCCGGGGGTGTCGATCAGGTTGATGAGGTGATTTTTGCCCTCGTACTCGTGGGTCATCGAAACGTTCGCCGCGTCGATGGTGATCCCACGCTCTTGCTCGTCCTCTTTCGTGTCCATCGCGAGCTGCTCGCCGGCGGTGTCGTCGGAGATCATGCCTGCGCCAGCAAGCAGGTTGTCGGTCAGGGTGGTCTTGCCGTGGTCGACGTGAGCGGCGATGGCGATGTTCCGGATGTTCTCCGGCTCGTCCATGAGCCGTTCACACTCCTGTACGATCTTTTTGCGTCTGCCCATATGGGCCTCACTACCGCCAGCAGGGTCAAAAGGGTGCTGTTTCTCCCCCCGCGTGGGCACAAGAGCCATACCGCCCCGGTCCCTGCTACCGATACTGATGGATCTCCGCGTACGCGGGTCGGGACCCGCCGCGCCCTTCCTGGGCGCCCGCGACTTGCTCGAGACCGAACGCGACCTCGCCCTGCCCGTCGACGTCCGGATCAGAGAGGACCCCGACGAACGGACCTGGGTGGGCCACCATGACGACCGCCACGTCCTGAACATCTCCCGACAGGCCGCGGCCAGCGCGATGGCCCGCGAACTCGCCCTCCACGAGTTCGCCCACATGGCCCGCCACGAGGAGGCCCACCCCTCCCACACCCAGCCCATCGAGGAGGTGCTCTACATGGCCCTGGCCGGCCGCCGGGTCGAACGCCGGAAACTCGCCCACTGCTACCAGATCGCAAACCACATGAAGGACATCTACGCCGACGACATCACCCTCACGGTGGGTCCCGGCGAGAAACTGCTCTCCTTTCTCGAATCCGCGCTCGCGGCCGCCGTCGCCGACCGGCCCACACCCGGTCCCGACGATAGCCGACTGATCTCTCCTAGCGCCGACCCCGAGATCACCGCCGTCAACGCCGCCTTCGCCCTCGCACTCGCCGAACGCCACGACCTCGCGGGCGAGGACCACCGCCTCTACGATCTCGCACACGCCGCCGAAAGCGACGCCCCCGAAGTCGATCTCGTGGGGTTTACCCGGCGCTTTCGGGACCTCGCGGCCGACCCCGACTCGAGTACCTACCGTCGGACGCTGCTCGAGGCGACCCGGTCGTACGTCGGGCGTGCGGAGTAAGAGCGGGCGGTCAAGTAGTGGGCTGCCAGATCCCCACCACCACGTCCTCGCGGCCGTGGGGGCCTCGCCGTAAACCGGTGGTGTGTGACGACGCCCTCGCTACGCGAGGGACGCAAAAGCGGAGAAATCGAAGCGAAAACGGTTAGCGTGCGGCGGCCGCGACGCGCTCTTTCTCCTCTTTCTGGCTGATCGCGTACGTCCCGACGTCGTAGTTGGCCGCGCCGACGAGCTGGTTGGCGATGGCCTCCTCGGCGGAGGTCGGGGTCTTGAACGAGTCGTTCTGGACGCCCTGTGCGAGAAAGAGCAGCGCCTGGTCGACCCGGCGCTGGGGCGCGACGTCGACCGCCTTCGGGACCGAGATCCCGCCGTACTTCAGGCGGACGGTCTCCTCGCGGGGCGCGGCGTTCTCGACTGCGGTGACGAGCACCTGGATCGGGTTCTCGTCGGTCCGCTCGTGGACGATCTCGAAGGCCTCGCGGACGAGGTTGAGCGTCTGCTGTTTCTTGCCCGTGTTCTCTTCCGTCTGCATCAGCCGGTTGATGAACCGCTCGACTATCGAGATCTCGGACTTCTGGAACTGTTTGGAGGCGTGACGCCCCATCGTGTGGGCGACGGGCGTCACGGTGATGTAGCGTTCCGTCGAGGGATCCTCGTACTCGATCTCGCCGATCTCCCAGGTGCCAAAGAGGTCGGCGGCGACGTCGGTGCCGCCGGCGGGCGCGTCGGGCTCGGGTTGGTCTGTCTCGGACATGTTATCTGACGGGTTTCTCCGCGTTGCCACGAACGAGTTCGAGCATCGCGACGCCGTTTACCTTGTCGACCTTGTAGTTGACTCCCGAGAGGTCGCCCATCGCACGGCCCTTCGCGCCGCCGATGCCGGCGATCGTGACCTCGTCGTGTTCGTCGATAAAGGAGATGGCGCCGTCGCCGGGACAGAAGGCAGTGACCTGTTTGCCGTTTTTGATCAACTGGACCCGGACGCACTTCCGGATCGCCGAGTTGGGCTGTTTGGCCTCGATGCCTACCTTTTCGAGGACGATACCGCGGGCCTGGGGGGCACCCTCGAGAGGGTCGGACTTCTCGCGGAGGCCCCGTGCACGGCGCGCGTACTCCGAGTCGGACCACCGCTGTTGCTGGCGGTCCTTCTTGAGCTTGCGCGCGGCGTACTTGCCGTTTGCCATAGTGTCCGTTGCTATCCGACGGAGCCACTTAAACGGCCCGTTTGGCACCGGTGTCGGCGTTTCGCCGCCTACGCCAGCTGGACGTCGTCGATCCCGAAGTGGCGATCGGCGAGCGTCCGGGCGGCCTCGATCGTCTCGCCGTCGGCCCCGATAGCGACGCCGCGGTCCTCGCGTGCGACCTCGACGTAGGCGACGGTGTCGTCGTTCTCGCTGACCGTGACGTTGTACACCGCCGCCGGAGCCAGGGCGTTGGCGACGAACTCCTCGGCGGTCTCGGCGGATTCGATCAGCCGGACCTCTCGCCCGACGGCCTCCTCGAAGCGCTCGACGTGGCTCCCTTGCGGGCCGATCGCCTCGCCCATCTCCCCGCGGGTGACGACGATCAGCAACCGGTCGTCGCCCACGATGCAGTCCCGGCCGGTCGCACCGGTGACGTCCTCGAAGCGCGCGAGGTGTCGGCGGGCGTCGTCGCCGAGCGTGACCGCCATCAGCGCCCGGTCGATCCCATCCGGAGGTCGACGTCGCCGGTGCCGAGCTTGATCGGTTTCCCGACGATGACGTTCTCGGTGACGCCGTTCAGATCGTCGACCTCGCCGTGGATCGCCGCGTTCAGCAGGTGGTTGACGGTGACCTCGAACGCCGCACGCGCGAGCACGGAGTCCTTGCTTCCCGAGATGCCGTGACGGCCGATCGACTCGATCTCGCCACGATTGGTCATGATGTCCGCGACGAGCATCAGGTGACGGACGTTGACGTTCTCCAGACCCTGCTCTTTGAGCGTGTCGTTGGTCTCCTCGATGATCGTCTCGCGGGCGGCCTCGATGCCGAGGTTGCGGTGGATCTCGTGGATGTTGTTACAGGTCGACCGGGAGGCGTCGACGCCCTCGATCGAGAGCACGTCGCCGAACGCCGATCCCTCGGTGTAGAGGACGAACTCCTCGCCGTCGTCTACCTCCTCCCGGCGGATCACGACCCGGGAGACCTCCTCGATCCCCTTGAACGTGATCTCTCGAAGCTCCTCGACCAACTGCAGCAGATCGCGGTAGGAGGGCTCTTCGGGGCCGAACTCGACGGCCGTCCCGTTCTGGACGGTCTCGACGCCCAGCGAGTCCTCGATGATCTCGGCGACCTCCTCGGGCGTGATCATCCGCTCCTCTAAGGTGTCGCGGTTCAGCGATATCTGGACGCGCATGTCCGCGACGTTCGTCGAGACGTCCCCGAGCGCGAGGATCTTCGTCGCCTCGATCTTCCAGACGACCTCGTGGGCCTTCTCGCGTTCGGTCGCGTACTCGTCTTCCAGATAGACCGTCATCATCGGCGTATCCGGAGTCTTCCGGGCGTCGACGAGTTCGATCAGTCGCGGGAGGCCCTGGGTGACGTCGATCTCGGCCACGCCGGCGTAGTGGAACGTGTTCATCGTCAGCTGGGTCCCCGGCTCGCCGATCGACTGGGCCGAGACGGTGCCGACGGGATCGAGGGGATCGACCCGCGTGTCGAGATACCGGGCCTCGACCGCGCGCGCGATCTCGTCGGCCTCCTCGACGGTGACGTCCTCGCGGGACTCGACGGTCCCGTAGACCTCGTCTTTCAGCCGGCGGGGGAGATCGGTGTCCTCGACGACGGCGACGACGTCGTCGCTGACGTCGTAGCCGCTGCCGGGTGCGCCCCCGGCGCCGACCGCCGAGCGCGACTCAGTCATCGGAGGTCACCTCCGTCCCCGGCCGGTCCATCCGACGGCTGTCGGCGTGCTCCGAGAGGTTCGTCGCCTCCGAACCCGCCTCGAGGAACTCGTGGCGTCCCTCGCCGTCGAACTCCGAGTCGAGGACGCGGTCGGTGATCGCGTCGACGTCGATCTCGTTGTCGTCGTCGTAGGAGACCAGCGTCGGCGAGGTACCGTCCTCGCCGAACTCGAACTGGACGATCGTGTCCGAGGTGTCCCGGACCGTGCCGTCGTACTGGGCCTCGAGCTCCGACAGCGCGTTGATCAGCCGGCGCTGGAGGTAGCCCGACTTCGACGTCCGGACCGCGGTGTCGACCAGCCCCTCGCGGCCGCCCATCGCGTGGAAGAAGAACTCCCGCGGGGAGAGCCCCGAGGTGTAGGAGTTCTCGACGAACCCGTGGGCTTCGGCCGAGAGGTCGTTGGGCTTGTAGTGGCTCAGGGTACGGTCCTCGTACCCCCGGTTGATCCGCTCGCCGCGCACTGCCTGCTGGCCGACGCAGCCGGCCATCTGGGTCAGGTTGAGCATCCCGCCGCGGGCACCCGACTCGGCCATCACGACCGCCGGGTTGTCGTCCTCGAAGTGCTCCTCGGCGATGTCGCCGGCGTTCTCGCGGACCCGCGAGAGGGTCTGCATGATCTTCATCTCGAGGGTCTCGTCGATCGTCCGCCCGGGCAGGCTCTCCAACTCGCCGGCCTCGTAGGCCGCGATCAGGTCGCCGACCTGGTCGTAGGCGTCGGCGACGGTCTCGTCGATCCGGGCTTCGGCTTCGTCCGGGATCGTCTCGTCGTCGATCCCGATCGAGAACCCGAAGTGCATGATCGCCCGCATCGCCAGCGTCGAGACCTCGTTGATGAAGATCCGCGAGCGGGTGTTGCCGTACTGTTTCGTGATGGTGTCGACGATCTCGCCGCCGAACTCGCCGACGCCCTCGGAGTCGATCGTCCCCGAGGCGTGCTGGCCGTCCTCGATGACGACCGTGTCGCCGGACTCGCTCGTGAACTCGAGGTCGAGCCCGTCGGGCAGGAGCTCCGAGAAGATCGTCCGGCCGGTCCAGTAGGGTTCGCCGTCCTCGTCCGTGCCGCTCGGTTCGGGTGGCTCGTCGATCCGGGTCGCCCGCAGCAGGTCGAGGACCTGGGTCTCGTTGAAGCTGGGGTTCTCGTGGGTCAGCAGATAGGTCCCCGAGATGTGGTCCTGGATCGCGCCGATAATGTTGCCACCGAAGCGGGGGCTGAGGATCTGCTCTTGGACCCGCATCAGCACGCGGGCCTCCGCACGGGCCTCCTCGTTCTGGAGGGCGTGCATGTTCATCTCGTCGCCGTCGAAGTCGGCGTTGTACGGCGGGCAGACAACGGTATTCAGCCGGAACGTCTTGTACGGCATCACGACGACCTCGTGGGCCATGATGGACATCCGGTGGAGCGACGGCTGGCGGTTGAAGATCACGATGTCGCCGTCGGTGAGGTGGCGGTTGACCTCCCAGCCAGCATCGACCTTTTCGGCCAACTCCTCGCAGTTCTTCTCGGTCACCTTCAGCCGGCGGCCGTCCGGCCGTCGGACGTAGTTCGCGCCGGGGTGGCCCTCGGGACCGTTGGTGACGTACCGGCGGGCCTCGGGGACGTTTCGCTCGGTGACGTTCATCGTCTGGGTCATCTCGCTTGCGACCCGTTCGGGGACGCCGACTTCGTTTAGACTAAGGGTCGGGTCCGGACTGATCACCGTACGAGCGGAGAAGTTCACGCGCTTTCCGGACAGCGAGCCACGGAAGCGCCCCTCCTTGCCCTTCAGGCGCTGGGAGAGCGTCTTGAGCGGCCGGCCGGAACGGTGTCGGGCCGGCGGCGTCCCGCTGATCTCGTTGTCCATGAACGTCGTCACGTGGTACTGCAGCAGTTCCCAGAGGTCCTCGATGATGAGCTGGGGAGCACCTGCCTCCCGGTTCTCCATGAACCGCTGGTTGATCCGGATGATGTCGACCAGCTTGTGGGTGAGGTCGTCCTCGGATCGCTGGCCGTTGTCGAGCGTGATCGAGGGCCGTGCGGTTACGGGCGGTACCGGGAGCACGGTTAGGATCATCCACTCCGGCCGGGATCGTTCGGCGTTGATCCCCAACACTTCGATGTCCTCGTCGGGAATGTTCTCGAACCAGTCCCGGATGTCGCTCGGCATCAGCTTGTTCGTGTCCTCGTCGGTGAGGTCGATGTCCAGAGCCTTCTCGATGGCCTTGCGCTGGCTCTCGCGCGGGCGGAACGACCCCGAAAGGATCTCGTTGATCCGCGAGAGCTCGATCTCGGTCTCGGCGGCGAGCTCGTCGGGCGTCGTCCGCTCGACGCCCGCCTCCTCGTCGCCCTGCATCGCGCCCGCGATGCGCTGGGAGAACTCGCTCGTGAGGACCTGCTGGACCTCGTAGTAGGTCGTCGGCTTCTCGTGGTCGATGTCGTACTGGACCTCGCCACAGAACGGACAGCGGTCCTTCTTTCTGGCCTGGCGGATCGCGGCCTTCGTCACGTCGTTGAGGTCGCGGCCGAGCTTTCTCGACTGGTCTAGGTCGCCGAGGAACTCCTCGCGTTCGTCCTCGGTGAGAAGCAGGCGCGAACACTCCCGGCACGTGCCTCGCAGAAGCCGGCGGATCAGCTTCGTGAAGCCGACGTGGATGACGGGAGCGGCGAGTTCGATGTGGCCGAAGTGGCCGTTACACGACCCCGAATGCTTCCCGCAGGTCTTACACTCCAGGCCGGGGTCGATGACGCCCAGCCGAGGATCCATCAGCCCCATGTCGATGGGGAAGCCGTCGTCGTCGTAGGTGTCGGCCGTGATGATCTTCGTCGCCGACATCTCCCGGTACTCCTCGGGCTCCATCAGCCCGAAGTCGATCGATCCGATGTCCTTCGGTGTGCTGTGTTGCATCATGGTAGGTTAGACCGCATCCTCGAGTTCGAGCCGGGGTGCGATGCCGAGGGCCTTCATCTCGTCTAGGAGGAGCTTGAACGCGTAGCTCATCTCGATCCGGTGGATGTCGGTTTCCTCCTCGCAGTTCGGACAGTAGACCCGCCGTTGCTCGACGTTCTCGACCGCCGCCATCCCGCAGTTCCCACAGACGTGGATCTCCTCGCGGTCGGACTCGTCGAGCAGTCGCTCTTTCAGCGTCATCGCCGCGCCGTGGCCGATGAAGACGTCGCGCTCCATCTCCCCGATCCGGAGGCCGCCCTCGCGGGCCCGGCCCTCGGTGGGCTGGCGCGTAAGCACCTGGACCGGCCCCCGCGAGCGGGCGTGGAGCTTGTTCGAGACCATGTGGTAGAGCTTCTGGTAGAAGATCACGCCGACGAAGATCTCGGCCTCGATCTTCTCGCCGCTGACCCCGGAGTACATCGTCTCCTTGCCCGCCGAATCGAAGCCGTTGTCCTCGAGACCTTTCCGGAGTTCGTCCTCGTCCTCGCCGAGGAACGGGGTGCCGTCGACGCGACGACCCTCCATCGCGCCGAGTTTCCCGCCGATCATCTCGAGGATGTGGCCGACGGTCATCCGGGAGGGCAGCGCGTGGGGATTGAGCACGAGGTCCGGTACCACACCTTCCTCGGTAAACGGCATGTCCTCCTGGGGCGCGAGGTGGCCGATGACGCCCTTCTGGCCGTGGCGGCTGGCGAACTTGTCCCCGAGTTCGGGGACGCGCTCGTCGCGTACGGAGACCTTCGAGAGCTTCGAGCCGTCCTCGCCCTCCATCAGCGTCACGGTGTCGACGACGCCCGACTCGCCCGACCGCATCGTCACGCTCGTCTCGCGGCGCTTTTGTGGGCTGAGGCCGCCCATGTCGTCGGGCTCCTCCAGGAACCGTGGCGGGGAGGTCTTGCCCAACAGGACCGAGTTCTCGTCGACGGTCGTCTCGGGGTTGACGAGGCCGTCCTCGTCGAGATGGGTGTACGCTTCCTCGCCGCGGGCGCCCCGGACGTCCTGGGAGGGGATCTCGAAGCGGTCCTCCTGGCCGCCCGGATACCGGCGTTCCTCGCCCTCGTAGGTCCGGAAGAAGTGCGACCGCGCGAGCGCGCGTTCGACGCTGGCCTTGTTCATCACCAGCGCGTCCTCGATGTTGAACCCCTCGTAGGACATGACGGCGACGACGAAGTTCTGGGCCGCGGGCCGGTCGTCGAAGCCGATCTGTTCGGTCGTCTGCGTTTTGACCATCGACAGCTGCGGGTAGTGAAGGAGGTGCTGGCGCGTGTCCGGCCGGATCCGGTAGTTCGCCGAAGGCAGTCCAAGCGACTGCTTGACCATCCCCGCCCCCATCGTAATTCGGGGGGAGGCGTTGTGTTCGGGGTAGGGAATCATCCCGGCACCGATCCCGAAGATCAGTTGGGGATCGATCTCGAGATGGGTGTGATCGTCCTCTAGATCGTCCTCGTCGACGGCGACGTAGATGTCCTCTTCCTCCTCGGCGTCGATGAACTCGATATATCCCTGTTCGACGAGTTCCTCGAACTCCATGTCGCCGTTGCGGACCGCTTCGATCTCGGCGCTGGTGATCCGGGGTTCGCCGTTCTCGACGACCAGCAGCGGGCGGCGCGCCCGACCGGCGTCGGCATTGACGATGACCTCCCGGGTCCGTTCTTTGACCGAGACGTTCACCATGTCGCTTATCTCGCCGACCCGACGCGACTCGCGGATCTGGTCCGCCAGTTCCTCCGGGTCCGGATGGGTCCCCACCAGCGACCCGTTGACGTACACCTTCGCCTCTCGTTGTTGTTGGCTTGCCATGTCAGTCGTCCGCCGGCGTCCGGGCGGTGTTCTCGAGTCCGGGGATCCCCTCGACCCCCATCGACGCCAGTTCTCGTTTGAGTTCCTGTTCGTCCTCGACGTTCTGTGAGAGCTCCATCGCCTGCGCGAAGTTCTTCACCAGCCCACAGTTGGGCCCCTCCGGTGTCTCGGAGGGGCAGATCCGGCCCCACTGGGTCGCGTGGAGGTCACGCGCCTCGAAGTGGGGCTGGCTGCGCGAGAGGGGCGACCGCAGCCGCCGCAGGTGGCTGAGGACTCCCATGAAGTCGGTCCGGTCGACCAGCTGCGAGACCCCCGAGCGCCCGCCGACCCAGTTGCCCGTCGCGATCGGATGCTCCAGACGTTCGGTCAGCACGTCCGAGCGGACCACCGTCGACACCGAGAGGTTCCGGTTTCGCATGTTCGCCCGCTCTAACTGGTACTTCACGTCCCGCGAGAGTTTGTTGAGCGCCGTCCGGAACAGGTCTTTCATCAGGTCGCCGCTCACCTTCAGACGCTTGTTGGCGTAGTGGTCCTTGTCGTCGGACTCCCGCCGCCCGAGCGCGAGCTCGAAACAGGCCTCGGCCATCCGACAGAGGTAGTGGGCCTTGTTGATCCGGACGTCCTCCTCGTCGACGCCCTCCTCGTGGAGGTGGGGAAGGAGATACCGGTCGATGACGTAGTTCGCGCGCTTGAGCTGGTAGTTCTTCCCCTGGCCCGAGGCGACCCGCTTGCCGAGGGTCTCGATGGCCTCCTCCTCGGTCTGGACCTCGGCCATCTCTAAGTTCTCGAGCATGTACTTGACGATCTCGGGGTCGTTCGAGACCTTGTGGACGATCTCCTCGTCGCTCTCGAGTCCGAGCGCCCGCACGAGGGTCACGAAGTCGACCGAGCCCGACACCGAGGGGAACGAGACCTCGAGCAGGCCGTCGCGGGTGCGCTCACAGAGCACGAGCGCACGATACCCCCGGCGCTGGGAGAAGGTCTTTGCGACCTGGATCTCGTCGCCGTACTTGCTGTCGTACTCCGCGAGGATCTTGTTCGGCGCCAAGTCCTCGCTGGTCATCAGCACGCGCTCGGAGCCGTTGACGATGAAGTAGCCGCCGGGGTCGGCGGGGTCCTCGCCGATGTCGATCAGCTCCTCGTCCGAAAAGCCCGCGATGTTGCACTTCTCGGAGCCGACCATGATCGGCATCCGGCCGATCTTCGTCTCCGTCGAGTCGACGACCCGCTCTTCTTCCTCCTCGCCGCCCTTGACGATCGACATCTCCATGAAGACGGGCGCCGAGTAGGTGATGTTCCGGAGGCGGGCCTCCTGGGGGTAGAGCAGTTCCTCGCTACCGTCGGCCTCCCGCACGCGGGGCGTGACGATCCGGACGTCGCCGAGTTCGACGTAGACGGGCTCCTCGCCCTCCTTGTCGCCGATTTCGGTGTCGATCGTCTCCTTCTCGTCGACGACCCGCTGCATGCCCCGGTTCAGGAAGGCGTTGAACGAGCGGTAGTGGTGTTCGGCGAGTCGTTCCCGCGAGAAGTACTCTCGAGAGATGTCGCGCCGGGCGCCCTGATCGACGTCGTAGTCGCCGTCGGCCGCCATCTCAGTCCACCACCAGTCGGTAGACGACCGCCTGATCGGCCGTCCGGGAGTCTCGCACGATCTTGACGACGTCTCCCATCTCGGCCTCGTCGGGAAGCGCCGGGTCCGTGCGTTTTATCTTCGGCAGGTCGGTGCGATCGATGTCGTACTCCTCGAGGACGTCCTCTAGGATCTCCTCGTCGAGGACGGTGTGCTCGGGGACGAGTTCGTGTTGGCTTACGTCTACCATGTATGGGTGTCACCGCGGTGGATGCTGGTCTCGGCTACCGGGGGAGAAGGTGCTGTCACGGGATACTACAGCAGCATACCGTCGGCAGGCATTTAACGGTTACTAACTGACTCGGCTGCGGTGCTATCCGACCGGCGATCCCGGTCGGGGATCGGGCACGTCCCACCTACGCCGTTCGGGCATATATCCCTTTGGGCACCGACGGACGAAGCGAGTCCACGCGCGGATCCGGATGGGCGCCCCGCCGTACCACACCGGCGTCGATTGGAAAGCCTTAATACTCGGACACCGATACCTGAAACTGCGAGCCCGGATGGTGTAGTGGCCCATCATACGACCCTGTCACGGTCGTGACGCGGGTTCAAATCCCGCTCCGGGCGTTCTCTCTCGACTTCTCGGATCCGTTCCGTTCGTCCGTTGCCGGTCGTGAGACGTGGGAGAGTCGATCCGTCTCTTTATACGTGATCGGAAAACCAGTCTCCCCGACCGATGGCGAACACGAAACAGACGGGGGACGAAACGGAGGCAAAACTCATCGCCGCGTTGGTCGAACGAGGATACTCCGTGTCGGTCCCGTTCGGGGACAACGACAAATACGACCTGATCCTCGACACCGGAACGGAGCTGTTTCGCGTCCAGTGTAAGACCGGCTGGATCGAGGACGACGTGGTCCGGTTCAAGACGGCGAGCAAGACGACGTCCGACGGCCAGGTCGAACTCGTCGGCTACGGCGGCTCCGCCGACGCGTTCGCCGTCCGATGTAAGGAAACCGACGCCCGTTACTGGGTTCCGGTCGATGCGGTCGGCAGACGCAATACGTATCTCCGCCTCTCCGAACCGGAGATCGACCACCCGAGCGTCAACCGGGCCGACCGGTATCGGTTCGACGCCAACCTCCCGGAGCGGGAGGACGGCTGATCGACCTCACTCCGAGATGAACTCGAGAGGCGTCACTGGCTCGAGTCCCCGTTTCTCGAGAAAGCCCTCGAGGAACTCCACGCGCTCGCCGATCTCCCCGGGGCGGTGGGAGTCGGTGCCGACGGCGACCGGGACATCGTACTCAAGGAGGGCCTCAAGGAACTCGGGGTCGGGGTGGACGACCCCCTTGAGGCCGGCTTCCGCTGCGGCCTCGACATGCGGGGGAGAAAGCGACCGTCGGAGTAGTTCGAGTGGACGTGGGCGTCGAACACGCCCGGGGCGAGGGAGGCAGGTCGCTTAGGGGTTGGGACGGTCCTAAACAGTTTGGAGGCAGGGTTAACTCCCCGCCGACCCGACCGTCGGTCGGCGACCCCGGTCCGCGCGGACCGACGCCACCTCTTTCCCCACCCCCCTGACGCTCTACTCCCACTCGAGCCAGTCGTGTTCCCAGCCGGTCCGCGACTCGGCGCGCCGGCGGGCGTGTTCGTCGTCCTCGCGGGCCGTCCGGTCTCGTTCGATCGCCCCCGACTGTTCGCCCGAAACCAGCAGCGGCGACAGCGAGATCCGCGCTTCCCCTTCCTCGGACCCCTCGGGGTCGAAGTCTGGACCGTCGACCCGCTCGATGCGCTGGGAGCCACGACCGGGTCCCTTCGGGTAGACGAGTCGGCCGTCGTCGGCGAGTTGCTCTACGAGCGCCCCCGGAGGATCGACCGTCGCGGCCTCGACCAAGATCCGGTCGAACGGGGCGTACTCGGGGAGTCCCCGGGCGCCGTCCCGACAGTCGACGAGGACCTCGCCGTAGCCTGCCCGCCCGAGGTTCTCGCGGGCCTCGTACACCACCGGTCGAGCGATCTCGACGGCGTGGACGTTGCGCGCGCCCGCGAGTTCGGCGGCGAGCGCGACCGTGTAGCCGACGCCGGCGCCGACGACGAGCACCGAATCTCCGGGTCGGGGATCGAGTTCCCGAAGGAGGCGGGCGGCGTCGCTGGGCGAGAGCACGCGGGTCCCGAGTCGGTCGTGCTCGCGGTCGGCGTAGGCGGTTCGCTCGTCGGGGACGAACGCCTCGCGGGGGACCTCCCGCATCGCGACGGCGACGCGTTCCCCCTCGAGGACGGCCTTGGCCTCGTGCTCGAGGCCGTCGACCATGTCCTCGCGCAGTACCGCGGGGTCCATGAGCGAGCTATCGCGCCGACGCTAATCAATGCCGCGTTCGGGGTCCCCCTATCCCCGCATCCTGACGAAGCGCACGCCGCCGTGTTCGGTCCGCTCGACCGCGCCATCCTCCCCGTTCCGGAGTTCGACGAGCGTCTGGGCACCGCTCCCGACCGGCGCGAGCAGCCGGCCGCCGGGCCGGAGCTGGGAGACCAACGCGCCGGGCACCTCGGGGGCACCACACGTGAGGTAGACCGCGTCGAAGGGAGCCCGCTCGGGCCACCCCTCCCGGCCGTCGCCGACCCGAACGTCGATCGCGCCGTAGCCGGCGTCGGCGAGGGTCTCGCGGGCCTCGCTCGCGAGGGCCTCGCTGTACTCGACGCTCGCGACGTGTTCGGCGCCGACGATCTCGGCCGTGATCGCGGCGTGGTAGCCACAGCCGGTGCCGATCTCAAGGACGGACTCGCCCGGGGAGAGTTCGAGGAGGTCGGCCATGATCGCGACCATGTGGGGCGCGCTGATCGTCTGGTCGTCCCCGATCGGGAGCGGGCGATCGACGTACGCCCGGTCGCGCCGGGCGGGCGGGACGAACTCGTGGCGGGGAACCCTTCGAAGGGCCTCCACTACTCGATCGTCATCGATCCGGCCGGCGAGCCCGTCGACCAGCCGGTCCCGTTCGTGCTCGTAGTCGGGCATGGTCGGACCGGTTACCAGGCCGACCAGGCGCTGCTCGTGTCGTCGTAGGCGTACACCCGCTTTGCGTCCTTGGCGGCGACCGCGTCGCCGTCCTGTTCGAACCGCGTCGTCCAGTAGCCGGTCGCATCCTCGCGGACGACGATCGCGTCGACGGTGAACTCGTCGTCGCCGAACCCCTCGCTCTCCCCGACGGTAAAGTCGTAGTCGCCCGGCACGTGGACCGTCACGCTCCGGCTGTCGTCGCGGCTCCCGTCCTGGGGGTGGACCGTGACGTCGACGGAGACGTTGTCTATCTCGCGGCTCCAGACCGTCTCGACGTCCTCCGCGACTGCAGAGTCGAAGCGTTTCTCGCCTTCGCCCTCGAGGCTCGTCACCCGCACGGTCGAGAGCACCTCCTCGGTCTCGACGAGGAACTCGTCGCCGACCTCGATGGTCTCCTCGGCGGGCGTCGTCACGTTCGCGCTGAAGGACTCGCCGTCCTGGGAGACAATCACGTCGAGGCTCCGCTCGCGGGTGCGTTCGGGCTGGATCTTGTGGACGTGGCTGCAGTCGCTACAGCGGACCGTGAGATCGCCGCCGCCCGAGGAGAGGACCTCGTGGACGGTCTCGGCGTCGGGCGAACAGGCGGGGCAGGCCGCCGGAAGCCGGTCCGGCGTCTCGCTCGCTGTCGGTGTCATACCCTCGATACAGGCTACGGCCCTAAAAGCCGATTGGGAGCCCCGCCGGCCGGAAAGCCAGAGTCGCCCGGGTCAGGGCCCGCCGCGCTCGGCGGGCGCGTACAGCGTTTCGCCGCCGACGCTCCTCTGGTCGGCGGGGATCGCCGGCCCGTCGCCTCCCAGGGTCGTAAAGCGAAACTCCGCGCCGACCGCCCGGGCGACGTCGCGGGCGGGCCGGTGGAGTTCGGGGGGCAGGTTGAGCGCGTAGAGCAGGTCCGCACCCTCGTACACCGAGCGCGTGGGGGAGACGACGTCGTCGATCACGAACTCGACCGCCTCGGGGACTTCCCTGGGATGGACGTCGGTCGCGACGACGGCCGTTCCCCGCTCTGCAAGCGCGTTCGCGACGTCGGTCCGGCGGCCGATCCCGACCTCGACGACGCGCTCGCGGGCCAGGCGGTCTACGATCGCCTCGTTCTCTCCGCGTGACACGGCGGGATGTTTATGCCGCGGGCGGTCTTACGGGTTTTCATGCCCGTCGATATCGTGCCGGTCGGCAACGTCTCCGCGCCCGTGACGCGGGCGGCCTCCTCGGCACTGCGGTCGATCTACGGCTGTGAGGTGACGGTCAACGACTCGCAGTCGGTTCCCGACGGCGCCTACGACACCGGCCGGAACCAGTACTGCGCGGAGAACTTCATCCAACTCGCAGAACGGGTCGGCCGCGGCGAGAAGAACATCGCGATCACGCCACTGGACCTCTTCTATCGCCGCCGGAACTACGTCTTCGGGCTCGCCTACCTCGACGGCAGCGGCAGCGTCGTCTCGACCTACCGGCTCCAGACCTCGAGCGACGGCGGACTCAGCCGAAAGAGCGAGGCCGACGTCTTCTCCGATCGCGTCCGCAAGGAGATCGTCCACGAGGTCGGCCACACCTACGGCCTCGAACACTGCGAGGACGACCGCTGCGTGATGAACTTCTCGCCGACCGTCCGGGAGGTCGACGTCAAAGGCGAGGCGCTCTGTGGGGACTGTCGCGGACTGGTCGGCCTCGACTGAGATGACTGGCGCCACAGCCCCCGGATGACCGCCGACCGATCGGACGAACTCGAGATCGAGATCGAACGCGCCGAGCGATCCGACCGCGACGCCCGCGGCTCCGACCGGGAGCCGCCCGAACGCCGCCTCGAGGACGAACTGGGGCGGATCGACCTCTCGACGACCCCCGAGGGGTACGTCGAGGGTCGGGTCGCCGCGATCGAGTCCCTCGATTCGCGAACCGTCCGCCTCGAGGTCGCCCTCCCCCACGGCCCCCGCGTCGGGTTCGATCTCGAGAAACCGATCCCGTGGTCCGAAGAGTTCCTGCTCGCCCGGATCGTCGATGACGTCGGCTACGACGCCGCCTCGGTCGGCCACCTCCGCGGGGAGACGGTCTATCTGGCCCGGACCGACGCCGGCGACGAGGGCGGGAGCCGGTGGCGGGCGTGGCTCCCGGAGGACTCGCTGGCGGCGCTTCCACCCGCGGTACGCGACCCGATCGATCGCCTGCTCGCGGCCGGGTCGCCCCGGTGGCGCCTCGTCGATCCCGCAGAACGGCCGTCACCGACCGACGGAACCGACGGGGTCTCCGCGGCGACGGCGACCGGAGCGGTCGTCGTCGGCGCCGTCCTCGCGGCCCTCGGGGCGGCCGTCGGCGCCGCGGGCGGGCTCGCCGTTCCGACGGCCGCCGTCGCCGCCGCTCTCCCCGGGCTGGTGCTCGTGGTCGCGGGCCTCGCCGTGCTCCTCGCTCGCGGGTGAACGGACGCCGCGGGTCCGGTGCCGGTCCTTACTGCTCCTCGCGCTCGTCGCGTTCCTCGGCCTCGTCCCGGGGGGCGTTCTGGGTCCCGAGGTCGCCGTCCGTGTCGGCCTCGTCGGGATCGCGGTCGATCCGCTCTAACTCGTCTTCGATCTCGGCCTCGCGTTCGGCCTCGTGCTCGTCTCGGCGGTCGGTATCGTCCTCTGCCATGGGCGAGGCGAGGGCCCCGAGGGCCATGACCGGTCGGCCGTCGTGTGCAACGGCGAGAGAGACAGATAAAAGGCGTCGGACACCGAAGCGGAGGCCATGGACGTTCCGTACGACGTGAACTCGTACGTTCGAGTGTTGAAGATGGCCTCGACGCCGTCGAGAGAGGAGTTCCTCCAGGTCTCACAGATCGCCGGCGCGGGGATTCTGCTGGTCGGGCTCATGGGCTTTCTCATCGGCGTCACGATGGGGCTGCTGACGGGTGGGTTCTAATGCCCATCTTCGCCGTCAAGACGACCGCGAGCCAGGAACAGACCGTCGCCGACATGATCATCAACCGCGAGGAAGAGGACGTCCACGCCGCGCTGGCGCCGGACTCGCTTACCTCCTACGTGATGGTCGAGGCCGAGGGCAACGCCGTCCTCGAGCGCGTCTTGGAGGACATCCCCCACGCCCGGACGATCGTTCCCGGCGAGTCGGATCTCTCGGAGGTCGAACACTTCCTCTCGCCCAAGCCGGACGTCGAGGGGATCGCCGAGGGCGACATCGTCGAACTCATCGCCGGCCCGTTCAAAGGCGAGAAGGCCCAGGTCCAGCGCATCGACGAGGGGAAAGACCAGGTGACGGTCGAGCTCTACGAGGCGACCGTTCCGATTCCGGTGACGGTCCGGGGCGACCAGATCCGCGTCTTGGACAGCGACGAACGGTAGTTCGTCGGACGGTACGAACGAGCATGGTGTGTCCGCGAGTGGCTCCGACGAGCGGTAGCGAGTCGGATCGCTCGGCGCGAATCGGGGAGCGACATCGTATCACCTCGATCGACAGTATCGCGAAACATCGGGAAGGGAAGCCGTTATGTGCCGCTCTCGAGTATGTGACGCCATGACGGACGAGTCCCAATCCGACGAGACCCGATCGTCGCTGGCGCTCGACACGGAGGGCGATCGGACGCTCTCGCCGGATCACCTCGAAATCGACCACGTCTACGAGGCGCTGGGCCACCCGCGCCGACGGTACCTCTGTTATACCCTCCTGGAGGACGCCGAGTGGTCGCTGCCCGGGCTCGCGACCAAGATCGCCGCCTGGGAGGACGGCGTCTCGACGGACGCCGTGACCGACGCCCGACGCGATCAGGTCTACGTCTCGTTGTACCACGCCCACGTCCCGAAACTCGTCGATCAAGGAGTCATCAGCTTCGACGAGGTCGAGGAGACGATCGCGGCCGCCGACCACGCCGAGCAGGTGCTGACCGTCCTCGAGGGGATCGGTGCGAGCCTCGACAGCGCACAGGAGACCCACGCCCGAAGCGAGATGGATGACGGGTAGTCCGAACGGCGACACCACCGGTCACGATCCGGGCGTGCGCCAGGTCCTCCAGCGCCACTACGATCCCGAGGAGAGCATCGAGTTCACGACCACGCTCGTCGCCGCGATCGCCGATGCCAAGGGGGTCGAGGCGACGGAGGTGGGATCGCCCCCGTTGTACGATGTCGTCGACGCCGCCGCCCTCGAAAACACCGTCTTCGGGGCGGAGACCCCCCGACGGTCCCGCCGGGGGAGCGGAACGGTCTCCTTTCGGTACGACGGCCTCGTCGTCGAGGTCGAGAGCGACGGCTGGATCCACGTGTACGAACCGGCCGGGGGCGACGAAACCGAGGAGTGACGGGGACGCGGTTCCGGACCGCGATCGGGGAGCCGGACGAACCCTGCCGGCAGGTTCCGGGGAACTCCTTTTGCGTGCGCCCGTAGGTTCCGTGAACGGATCGAACCGAAATGCGACTGTACGTCGTCGACGAACGCGGCCGCTCGGGGGTCGTCCGGAACAACCTGTCGGTCGAGGCGGCCTCGATCTCCGAGGAGGTCCACACGTTCGTGGAGGAGGTACGCCGGAACCACAACGGGGTCACGGTCGACGAACTCTCCCCGTGGCTCCCCGTCGCCCTCTACGCCAACACGTCAGTAAAGCAGGTCGAGCCGCGGCCGAACGACGACGGCCTCACCATCGAGTACCGCGGCGAGTAGCCGACCCAGGGTCTGGCCGTCCCGGAACGGGTGTGAGAGAGCGGAGCCGGCGGGAGAATAGGAACCCATAACTCGGCGGTGGCGAAACGCCACTCCGTGTCCGAACGCGACGAGTTCCGGGTCGATCCCCACGTGAAGGTCCTCACCGACCGGGTCGTCGAGCGGGCGATCGGCGCCGGCCTCGACGCGATCGTCTACGCCCCCCACTTCACCCGCCTTCCGGAGATCCGGGCCGCCGCGGCGGCGTACTCGAGCGACGACCTGCTCGTGATCCCCGCCCGCGAGGTGTTTACGGGGTCGGTCGCCGACCGGAAGCACGTGCTGGCGATCGGACTCCGCGAACCCGTCCCCGACTTCATTACGCTCGACGCCGCGATGGCCGAACTCGAGCGCCAGGGCGCCGCCGTTCTCGCGCCTCACCCGGAGTTCGCCACGGTGAGTCTGGGCCGGGAGGAGCTGGCGCGCCATCGCGAGACCGTCGACGCGATCGAGGTCTACAACCCGAAGCACCTCCCCCGGCACAACCGCCGGGCTCGGGCGATCGCCGACGCCTTCGACTACCCCCCCTTCGGCTCCTCGTACGCCCACCTGCCCTCGACGGTCGGGATCGCCTACACCGCCTTCGACCGCGCGATCGACGGCGCCGAGGGGCTGGTCGAGGCGTTTCACGACGACGCGCCCCGCCGGGTCGTCCACGAGACGGGCGTCGGCCGGTGGGCGACGACGGCCCGGGAGCTCGGCCACCTCGGCTGGGAGAACAGCTGGGAGAAGATCGAGCGGCTGTTCCTGAAGGGAATGGAGCCGACCCACCCCGACCACATCGCCTACGGCGGGGCGTTCGATGACGTCGCCGTCTACTGACCGGCGCCAGTCTGGAGAAGAGCCGGCTTTACATTTATCACCGCTCGTGCCGGAATAGGGCCATGAAGCGTCGGGCGGTGCTCGCCGCCGGCGCGGCGGCCGCGCTCGCGGGCTGTTCGGGCGACGGGAGTGACGACGCCGACGAGGGCGCCACTCAGACGGACGACACGCCCGACGGCGGGAACTCGGCGGATGACACGGCCGAAGACGGGAACGCGACGACGATCGGCGGGGACGAAAACGAGACGGCGAACGAAACCGGTAACGAGAGTCCAGAAGCGACCGGGAACGAGTCCGACGAGCCGCCGGAGTACGAGCTGGTAGTCCTCGTGATCGACGCCGAGGGCGAACCGATCGAGGGCGCGACCGTCGCCGTCGCCGAGAACGGCGAGCCGATCGACGCCTTCGAGGGCGCCGACCGGGCGACGACCGACGGGAGCGGCGCCGCCGAGGCGACCCTGCCCGAGGGGAGCTACCAGGCCGGGGCGATCGCCGGCGACCGCCAGACAGTCGAGGACGTCGAGCTTTCGGGCGACGCCCGGGTGATCCTCAGGATCGAGCCGACCGAGGCCGAACGCGCGGCCGAGGCAATCGACCGGGCGCAGTCGGAGCTCTCGGCGGCGGTCGCCGACCTCGACGACCAGAGCGGGGACGTCCTCGACGCCACCGACGAGCTCTCGACCCGACCGATCGCCGACCGGCTCTCGGCGGCGCGCCTCGCCGTCGCCGACGCCCGGGAGTTCGAGGCGACCGACGACCAGGAAGCCACGCTGTCGGCGATCGAATCCGCCGTCGCGTTCGTCCGAACCCTGCTCGAAGGCCAGCCGTGGCTCCACGGGATCGCCCGATCGGTCGACCGCCTGCTCGAGGCGCTCGGGGAGGGCGAGGACGACCGGGCGACCTACGTCGCCGAGGACGTCGCCCGCGAACTGGAGTCGGGAGCCGGACGGATCGGGGCGATCGAGGAGGCGGCTGAGGCGGCCGAAGGCGACCTCGACTCCGTCGAGGCGGTCGACTGGTCGTGGGTCGACGAGCGGCGGTCCTCCCTCGTGGCCGACGACCGGGCCGCCGGGGAGATCGCCGGGACCGTCGAGGGGCTGCTTTCGGCCGAGGAGCGCTTCGGGGAGAGCCACGAGGTGTTCGAGCGCGGGGCGTACGTGACGGCTCGCTCGTCGTTCGAGACGAGCCGGGAGGCGTTCGAGGACGTTCGGGCCGGGTTCGAGCCTCCGGAGTCGTCGGCGTTCGCCGGCGCGATCGCGGCGATCGACTGTACGGCCGCGGCGATGGCGAGGGCGGCCGATCGCTACTACTGGGCGGCCGACGCGGCACGATCGGGCGACGGAGGACGGGAGGAGGAGTACGTCGAGGCCGCCGAGGAAGCGCTCGACGAGGCGGGGGACTGCGGGCTCCGGCCGATCGGTTCCAACGCGTGATTACTCCGGAAGGGGTCGATGGAGGCGTGAAACGGTCGGCGGCGTTTTTCAGTGGTCACGCCGGAGCCCCGGACATGGCAAACGACGACACCGGCGAGCGGACCGGTACCGACGAGCGCGTGGACGAGCCCGCTGACGGCGAGTTCGGGTACGACGAACGCGAGGACGACCGCGCCGACAGCGACGTCGGAGCCGAACGGGACGACCGGTCCGGGCCGACGCCGGGCCCACAGCCCGACGGGGAGCCGATCGCGCCCGATCGGGAGCGCGGAAGGCGGGGGGACCGAGGAGGGAGCCGAGAGCGACCCGCGACCGACCGGCGTCGAACGGGGCGGATCGCGAGCGGGGTCGCCGCCCTTCTGGGCGCCTGGGTCGCCGTCTCGGCGTTCGGCTACGGGATGGGAGCGGCCGCGCTCTGGAACAACGTCCTCGTCGGCGCCGTGATCTTCCTCGGGGCCGGCTACGAGTACTACCGGGGACTGACCGGCCATCCGCCGACCCTCGGCGTCGCCGGGCTCGTCGCCCTGCTGGGGATCTGGCTGATCGTCGCCGTCGCCGCCGTCGGGCTCGCCGGCGGCGCCGCCTGGTCGACGGCCGTGGCGGGGCTGCTCGTCGCCGTCCTCTCGGGGTACGTCCTCTATGAATCCCGCGAGGCGCGTGCCGACCTCGCCGGGGAGGCAGGCGTACGGTAATCGCGAGTTTACTCCCCGAACGTCCCCTCGAGCCGGTTCAGTCGCCACTCGGCGGCGTGGTGGCGCGTCGCGACGACCGCGAACGCGACCATCGCGGCGGCGAAGCCGACGGCGACCGCGGCCGGGAGGTCGTTGGCGTAGCCGTTGGCGAGCTGGGCGGCCGCGAGCGCGAGCGGGGCGACCGAGAGCAAAAGACCGCGAGCGGGCGCGGCGAGAAAGGGCGCGAGGGTCGGGTGGCGCTCCGTCGTTGACATCGCCCTCCCTGTCGAGGGCTCACCCGTAGCCGTTTCGGTTCGGGCGCGGCCCGTGGACCGATAGGGTCGGAGGGAAGTCAGTGGACCGGCGATCGTGGCCCGTCGGTACGGTCGATCGTGACATCGTTTCCTCCGACCCGATGACCGATACGTTCTTTCCGGTCGGCTCGCAACTCCGGGTATGCGGATCCGTGACTGGCAGGACGTCGTCGCCGACGTGACCGAGCGCGACGTTGCTGCCGACGACTGGCGGGCCGTCGCCGGCGACCGTTCGGGCGGGGTCGGCGAGGACCTCTACCTCGCGCACCCGGCCGCGGGCGTCTTCTTCCTGAAGACCTACGCGAAGAACCCCTACGAGGTCAGAGGCGTCGGGAGCCGGGTCGCACGCTCGCTCGACGACGAGATCGGGAGCTTCCTCCCCGAGGAGGGGACGGGACGCTTTGCGGTCCGGTCGGCCCCCGAGGACGAGGACCACGCCAGCGAGCAGGCCAGCCGGGTCGAGGAGGTCGTCCGGGCCCACGCCGACGCGCCGACGACGCCGGGAGACATGTTCGACGACGTGATGGAGGCGATGGAGAGCCCCGCGTTCGGCCCGATGGCCTACGACCAGTACGACCGGCCCGACGAACTCGGCGAGCTATCCGAACGGTTCGAGGAGGCCGACAGGCTGCTCTCGGCCGAGCTCGACGAGCTGGTCGAGGAGGACCGCGTCGGCCGGGGCTTTAGCTGACCCGAGCCGGCCGCGAGCGCCGAACCTCCACCGTTTATACGGGGTCGGCGGGAACGCCGACCCATGCAGGCGACGGCGTTCGTCCCGGGCCACGTGACGGGGTTCTTTAGCGCCCACCCCGCGGAGGACCCGACCGAAGCGGGCTCGCGAGGTGCCGGGCTCGCGCTCACCGACGGCGTGGGAGTGACGGTCGAGCCCGCCGACGGGAAGACGGCGGTCGTCCTCGAGGACGCCGGCGGCGACCGCCAACGCATGTCGCCCGGGTCGATCGACGCCGTGGAGACGGTCCTCGAGACCCTCGAGCTCGATGCGGGCGTCCGCCTCGAGATCGACGCCGACCTCCCGCTGGGCGCCGGCTTCGGCGTCTCGGGGGCGATGGCGCTCGGCACCGCGCTCGCGGCCAACGCCGCGTTCGACCGCCGGCTCTCGGAGAACGAGCTGGTGACGATCGCCCACGCTGCCGACGTTCGGGCGGGCACGGGGCTCGGAGACGTCGTCGCCCAGGCCCGCGGCGGGGTCCCGATCCGGCTCGAGCCCGGCGCGCCCGCGGTCAACTCGATCGACGCCGTCCCGGCGCGCGCGCGTGTGGAGTATGTGACCTTCGGCGAGCGCTCGACAGCGGACGTGCTCGCCGGCGAGACAGACCGGCTGACCGAGGCCGGCAAGCGGGCCCTCTCGCGGGTGGTCTCGGAGCCGACGCTGTCCTCCGTGATCCACGCCTCCCGGCGGTTCGCCCGCGAGGCCGACCTGCTCACCCCCGAGGCGCGCGAGGCGATCGAGGCCGTCGCCGCTGAGGGCGGCCAGGCGTCGATGGCGATGCTCGGCGACACCGCCTTCGCCGTCGGCACCGGTCTCACCGACGCGGGCTACGACCCCGCGGTCTGTGCGATCGATCCGGCAGGGGCGACGCTGGAGGGGTGAGCGGGGCCCGGCTCCGGGAGCCGATCCCGGGCCGCGGAACCGTCGGCCTTTTTTCCGCCCCCCGCCGAGCGGGGACCGATGGACGAGTCGGCGCTTCCCGAGGACCACCCCCGCTACGAGTCGCTCGTGACCCGCCACCGGATCGAGGCGGGGGTCGATCGGGGGATCACGAGCCGCCAGGGGCTGATCGCCCAGGGGAGAGGCGAGGCCTTCGACTACCTGCTGGGCGAGGAGACGATCCCGACGGCCGACCGGGCGGCCCGCGCGGGGGTCGCCCGCCTGCTGGCCGCCGACCACCCCGTCGTCTCGGTCAACGGCAACGTCGCCGCGCTCGCACCCGGAGAAACGGTCGAACTCGCCGACGCGGTCGGCGCCGCCCTCGAGGTCAACCTCTTCAACCGGACCGACGAGCGGATGGAAGCGATCGAGGAGCACCTCCGCGAGCACGGCGCGGCGGACGTGAAGGGACTGACCGCGGACGGCCGGATCCCGGGACTCGACCACGAGCGCGCGACGGTCGACGCCGACGGGATCGGCGCGGCCGACGCCGTCCTCGTTCCCCTGGAGGACGGCGACCGGGCCGAGGCGCTGGCGGCGATGGGGAAAGTCGTGGTCGCGATCGATCTCAACCCCGGCTCGCGGACGGCACGGGTCGCGGACGTCCCGATCGTCGACAACGTCGTCCGTGCGCTGCCGGCGATGACCGCCCACGCCCGCGAGCTCGCGGGGGCCGACGACGGGGAGATGGAGCGGATCGCAGCGGCGTTCGACCCCGACGAGGCGCTCGCGGCCGCCGAGCGGGCGATCCGGGAGGGGGAGTTCTGAGCGGGATCGGAAGGTGTTAGTCGCTGCCCTCTCGCTTTCGGATATGGTCGTTCCCGACGAGTTCGTCCTCCCGGCGTGGTACGTCCTCGCGCCCCTCGTCGCCGTCCTCGCGGGCGCCGGCGCGGCGCTGTGGCGCCTCCGGGCCCGGGTGACCGACGGGCTCGTCCTCGCTTTGGCGCCCTGGATGATGGTCGGCTCGACGCTGTACGTCCTCGAGGGGATCGGCGGGCTCCCCGACTGGATCACCCCCTTCGTCGGCGCGCCGACGGTCTACCTGACGGTCGCCGCGATCGCGGCCCTGGTCTGGCTCGCCGCCGTCGTCTCCTCGAGTTCGCCCGCCCGGCCGGTCGGCCTGATCGGACTGCTCACCCTCGCCGCGGCCGTCGCCGTCGCCGTCTCCTTCGGCGCCGGCGCGGGCTCGATCGAGCCGTTCTGGCCGGCGGTCGCGCTGGTGGCCACGGTGATCGTCACCGCCCTCGCGTGGGCCGCCGTCGGGGCCCTCTCCGGAGAGACCATCGCCGTCACCCGAGCGACGGGCGCGCTCGTCGTCTTCGGACACACCCTGGATGGGGTGACGACCGCCGTCGGCTACGACCATCTGGGGGTCGCCGAGACGGTGCCCGCCTCCCGGATCATCCTCGGGGTCGGCGAGGCGCTGCCGACCGCGGCGTACCTCGGGGCCGGCTGGCCGTTCGCTCTCGTGAAGGTCGCGCTGTCGGCTTCAATCGTCTACCTCTTTACGGAGTACGTCCGCGAGGAGCCCGATCAGGCGCGGCTCGTGCTGGCGTTCGTGGCCGCGGTCGGCCTCGGCCCCGGCTTCCACAACCTCGTCCTCTTTCTGGTCGCCTGAGGTGGGGAACCGTCAGCGTTTTGCGCCCGGCCCGCATCCCGCCCGAGAACAGTGGGTCCCGTACTGGCCGCCGGCCACGTCAACTGTGACGTGATCGTCCGCGTCGACCGGCTCCCCGAGCCCGACGCCGAGTCCGCGATCCGGTCGTTCGACCGCTCGTGTGGGGGCAGCGCCGCGAACGTCGCCGTCTCGCTTTCGCGGCTCTCGGTTCCCGCGGGGATCGTGGGGAGCGTCGGCACCGACGAGGCGGGGACCCGCGCGGCGGCCACCCTGGAACGAGAGGGGGTTTCGACCGCGGGGCTACGGGAGGCCCCCGAGGGTCCGACCGCCGTCAAGCACGTCCTCGTCGACGACCGCGGCGAGGTCGCCCTGCTGGGCACCGACGGCGTCAACGAGGCGATCGAGCCCGGCGACGTCGATCCCGAACGCGTCCGGCGGGCCGGCCACGTCCACCTCACGAGCCAGCGGCCCGCGACAGCCGCCCGCATCGCACGGGTCGCGAGCGAGGCCGGGGTGGGGGTGAGCTTCGATCCCGGCCGGCGGGTCGGCGAGCGGACCTACGACGGCGTCTTCGCCCACGTCGACACCGTCTTCGCGACCGCCCGCGAGGCCGAGTCGCTGCCCGAGGACGGCGACTACGCGCTCGTCGTCACCGACGGCGCCGACGGCGCCGAGTTGCGAACCGCGGAGGGACGCCGACACCATCCCGGGTTCGCCGTCGACACGGTCGATACGACCGGCGCGGGCGACGCCTTCGCCGCCGGCTTTCTCGCGGCGACCCTTGAGGGAGCCTGCGAGAAACGAGCCCTCGCGTACGGCAACGCCTGTGGCGCGATGGCGACGACCAGCGAGGGCGCCCAGACGGGGCCCGACCGCGCCCGACTCGAGCGGTTTCTCGACGCGCGAAACTGACCGGCAGCGATTTAGTATCGTTCGTGGTAGCCGGAAGCCCCGCTCGCCAGCGGCGGCGCCGTTCTCAGTCGGTGTTGTCTGACGGTACCTATATACTGTGGGCCGTTGGCGTGTCGGGCATGCGCCACGGGGCGCAAAGAGAGCATGAGTAGACAAGCTACAGGTGGCTCCGAGTTCGGGGACGGAGGCCATCCCGTCAGATACGACCGGGACGAAAGCGAACCGCCGAGCGTCGCCGCCGCGACGGCCATCGCCGACTACCGCGGCGAGGACGTCCACGACGCCAGCGTTCGGCTCTACGAGTACGTCGATCCCGAAGCCCTCGACGCCCTCTTTGCCGACCGCTACGACGGTCGCCGGCGGGGCGACGGCGAGGTCCGGTTCACCGTCGGATCGGCGACGGTGGTCGTCCGACCCGACAGCGTCCACGTCTACCCGGCCGACTGAGACGGACTCCGAGCCACGCCGAGACCGAACGGGACCGCCCGGGATCGCCCGAGATCGTGCGGGTTTTTCACCCGCAGGTCCCAGAGGAGGACGATGCCATCCCAGCCACACCTGCAGGTCGACGACGGCGACGTCAACGACCTCGTACTCCTCCCGGGAGACCCCGGTCGCGTCGACCGCATCGCCGGCCGCTGTACGGACGCCGAGACCGTCGCCCGAAACCGCGAGTACAAGGTGGTCAACGCGAACTACGAGGGCCGCGAGCTTTCGATCTGTTCGACGGGCATCGGCTGTCCCTCGGCGACGATCGCGATCGAGGAACTCGCCCGCGCCGGCGTCGAGACCGCGATCCGCGTCGGGACGACGGGGGCGCTCCAAGAAGAGGTCGGGATCGGCGACCTCGTCGTCGCGACCGGCGCCGCAAAACAGGAGGGCACAACCCGGAGATACGAACCCGTCGAGTTCCCCGCGGTGCCCGACCACGGAGTGCTCTCGGCGCTCGTCTCGGCCGCCGAAGGCGGCGACGGGCCCGCCCACGTCGGCCCGATCGTCTCCGACGACGCCTTCTACTTCGAGCGGGAGCCGGGGCTCGACGCGTGGGAGGAGGCGGGATTGCTCGCCGTCGAGATGGAGGCCGCTGCGCTGTTTACGCTCGCCCGGCGCCGGGGGCTCGCGGCGGGGGCGATCTGTGCGGCCGACGGCAACCTCGTCGCGGGCACCCAGAAGGGGACCGGCGACGACGAGGCGGAACTTCCCGAGGAAGCCAGCGACGGCGTCGGCCGGGCGATCGGGGCCGCACTCGAGGCGGCGACGGAGCTTTAGTAGAGCGGACCAACCCGGCGACGACCGGGTTCCCGGCACCCGGTACTCTCCGCGAGGCGGGCTCGCGACTCGCATGAAATTAAGGGCCCCACGCGCCAACGACCCGGAAATGACACCTGAACGGAAGTACGAGATCAGTGCGCTCGACCTCTCAGGGAGCCGGTACACGGTCGAACAGACGGGACAGGACGAGAACTTTCGGCCCGAGTACGAAGCCAGTGACGCCGCCGGCGACACCCTGTTCAGTGGCGTATACAACATGTACCAGGACGAATCGGAGTTCCCGCTCGTCGATACCGGCGGGAACGAGATCGCCACCGTGAAAGCCAGCGGGACGTGGGACGTCGCGGGCGACTACCTCCTGACGGACGGCCGGACCGGGGAGGACGTCGTCGTCCTGGACAACGACCTCTCGCTCCTGCAGGACACCTGGCGGATCCGCGACCCCGACGACGGCTCCCTGCTCGCGGAGATCGACTCGCGTGGAGCCCTCGTCACCGTGGGCCGAAAGCTCCTGCCGTTCGGCCAGTGGATCGCCCACGAGTACGAGATAACCGATCCGGACGGCGATCCCGTCGGCACCATCACGGGCGAGTTCTCGATCCTCGACCGGTACGAGATCGAGATCGACGACCCCGGTTCGGTTCCGACCGATCCCGTCGTGGTCGGGGCGATGGTCATCGACGCGATCCAGGGGAACTGAACGCGGTTCGGTCAGATGACGTCGTCGGGATCGTGGGCCTCGGCCATCCGTTCGGCCTCGGCGGCGTACCGCGCTTCGAGGTCGGGGTCGTCCACGCTCCCGAGATCGCCGGGGTCGGCGAGAACGGCGGCGGTCGTGTCCCGGACGTCGGTAAACGAGGTGAGCGCCCGCTCCTTCCGGAAGTAGCGCTCGCCGTCGGTCGTCGCGTAGGTGAGGATAATCATGTTCTGTTCGTCGTCGGAGTAGGTCCGCTCGACGAGCCAGACGCGAACGGATTCCTCGGACTCCTCGCGTGCCATGTCTCGAGAGTGGGGAGCCGGCGGGAAATAGCCTACAGGTAGCCGCCGTCGGCGAGGCGTTCGATCCCCTCTCTGAGACGGTCCTCGCTCGCGGCGTAGGAGATCCGGGCGTAGCCGGGCGTGCCGAAGGCGCTGCCGGGAACGGTCGCGACGTGGGTGTCCTCTAAGGCGTTCTCGCACCACGCCTGGTCGTCCTCCTCGACCGGGAGCATCATGTAGAACGCCCCGTCGGGGACGGCGACGTCCACTCCCTCCTCCTCTAACAGGGAGACGACGAGGTCCCGACGGTCCTCGAAGGCCTCGACCATCTCCGCGACGGCGTCGTCGGTGTTCTCCAGGGCCTCGATCCCGGCGTGCTGGACGAAGTTCACCGCCGAGGAGACCGAGTGGCTGTGGAGTTTGCCCGCCTGGTCGATCAGCGCTTCGGGACCGGCGAAGTAGCCAAGGCGCCAGCCGGTCATCGAGTACGCCTTCGAGAAGCCGTTGACGGTGATGGTCCGGTCGGCCATCCCCTCTAGCGTGCCGAGGCTCGTCGGCTCGACGCCGTAGGTGATCTCCTTGTAGATCTCGTCGCTGATGACCGTGACGTCGTGTTCGACTGCGAGGTCCCGGACGCCCTCCAGGGCCGCGTCGGAGTACACCGCGCCGGTGGGGTTCGACGGCGAGTTGACGATCAGGAGTTCGGTATCGTCGGAGACCGCGTCCGCGAGGTCCTCCAGGGCGGGTTCGAGCCGGAAATCGTGTTCGGAGAGGTCGACCCGCGAGAGCGAGCCGCCGGCCATCTCGACCATCGCCTCATAGGAGACCCAGGCGGGATCCAGCAGCGTCACTTCGTCGCCGTCGGCGATCAGTGCCTGGACGATTTCGTAGAGCGCCTGTTTGGCGCCGGGCGTGACGATGATCTCCTCGGGGCCGTGATCGAGGCCGTCGTCGGCGAGTTTCTCCGAAATCGCCTCGCGGAGTTCGAGGATGCCCGCGGAGGTGGTGTAGCCGGTGTGGCCGGCGTCCATCGCCGCTTTCCCCGCCTCGACGACGGTCTCGGGCGTCGGGAAGTCGGGCTCGCCGACCGAGAGATCGACGACGTCGGCGCCGTCGGCCTCGAGTTCGGTCGCGAGCGCGGAGACGGCGAGCGTTGCGGACGGTTCGACTCGGGTCAGGCGGTCGGTGAATTCCATGGTCATATCAGGGGTCGGGCAACTCGGCGACGAGGGCGAGGGCGCTCTCGACGGCCTCGCCGCCTTTCTCGATTCGTTCGCGGGCCTCGGCGCCGGACATGCCGGGACCGGTGACGCCGAGGGTGACGGGCGTGTCACGCTCGATGGAGACGTCGGAGAGTCTGGTCGCCGTGCTGTCGGCGATCACCCGGTCGTGGTCGGTGTCGCCGGTGACGACGGCGCCGACGACGGCGACCGCGTCGATCGACTCCCGGCGGGCCAGCCGGTCGGCCGCGAGCGGCGCGTCGTAGACGCCGGGGACCGCGACGGTCTCCTCGACCGCCGCGCCCGCATCGGCGGCGGCCTCGCGGGCCCGCTCTTCCATCTCCTCGGTGACCGACCGGTTGAACCGGGCGACCACCAGGCCGAGCGTGGGCATGTCGCCAGCGTCGCGTGGGGGCATGAAAGAGCTACCGCTCTCGGCTCCGGCGGTCGATCGGGAACACAACACGTTTGACCCTCTCGGCGAACGCACGGACGATGGCGCGTGGCTCGCGCGACGACCACACCCTCCCCGCCCTGCTCGCGATCGCCGCCCTCGCGGTGGCCGTCCGCCTCGCCTTCCTCGGCGAGCGCGTCGCTCACTGGGACGAGGGTCGTGTCGGCTACGATATCCTTCGGTACGGCGCGACGGGGCTCTGGGAGTACCGCCCGATCGTCCACGGCCCGTTCCTGGTTCACGTCAACGACCTCGTGTTCGCCCTCCTCGGCCCGACCGACTTCGCGATGCGGCTGGTGGTCGCAGGCGTCGGCGGCCTCCTTCCCCTCGCGGCCTGGCTCTTTCGTGACCATCTCCGCCCCCTCGAGGTCGTCTCGGTCGGCGCGCTGCTGGCCGCGTCCCCAATCCTCGTCTACTACTCGCGGTTCATGCGAAACGACGTGCTGGTGGCGACGTTCATGCTGTTCGCGCTCGGGATGGCGGTGCGGCTGTCGGTCACGGGACGGACGCGCTACCTCTACGCCGCGGCCCTCTGTTCGGGGCTGGGGTTCACGACCAAGGAGAACGCCGTCGTCTACGTCGTCTGCTGGCTCGGCGCCGGCGCGCTCTTACTCGACACCGCGCTCTTCCGACCGGACGCCGCCCGGCCGACGCGGGCCCTCCTCCGGGATCGGTTCGCCCGTGCACGCGATCGCATCCGGTCGGCCGAGGCCCGCCGACGGGCCGGGTGCTACGCCGGCCACCTCCTGCTGGCGACGGCGCTGTTCGTCGCCGTCCTCGTCGTCTTCTACGCACCCCGCACGGCCGGAACCGGCGTCGGGTTCGAACGCCTCGCTTCCCGCCCCGGTCTCCTCCCGGCGGTCACGGAGCGGGCCCTGTCGGACTTCTGGAGCGGGATCGCCGACTGGGGCGGCAAGTCCGGGGAGGAGTCGATCGTCGAGCGACTCACGGACTATCTGCCCCGCTTTCTCGGGGCGCTCGTCGAGTACGCGCCAGCGATCAGCGTCCTCGCGGTCGCCGGGACGCTGGGCGAGCGCTATTTCGCCGACCGCCCGCGGCCGATCGTGATGGGGTTTGCCTACTGGGGACTCGTCAGCCTGCCCGGCTACGCGCTCGCGATGGACATCTGGGCGACCTGGGCGCTCGTCCACGTCCTCGTCCCCCTCGCGATCCCCGCGGGCGTCGCGCTCGGCTGGATTCTGGAGACGGGCCTCGACGCGGCCCGCGATCTCCGGGCCGGAACCGGCGGAAGGCGGGCCGGTATTGACGCCGCCCTCGCGGTCGCCGTCGTCGTCCTCCTTCTCTCCTCGACGGTCGCCGTCGTCGGCGCCACGGCCTTCGACCCGACGAACACCCGGACCGACGGCGATCACGTCGTCCAGTACGCCCAGCCGAACCAGGAGTTGCGGGCGCCCCTGGAGGATCTCGAGGCGGTCCTCGAAGAGACCGGCGGCCCGATCGTCTACTACGGCGAGTACGCCATCGACAACGAGAGCGCGGCCCACCGCCCGCCCGTCGGCGACCGCTGGACGGAGGGCGAGGACGGCCCCGTCAAGGTCGAGGACAACGGGAACTGGTACTCCCGGCTCCCGCTGCCGTGGTACGTTGAGCGTTCGGGCGCCGAGCCGGCGAGCGCCCACGATCGGGAGGAACTCGACGCCCTGCTCGCCGAGGAGCCGGCCGCCGTCGTCGTCCGCGCCGACCGCGCCGGCGAGCTGCCGGCGATGGCGGGCTACGTCCGGACGACCGTCGAGATGCGCAGTCCCGGCGACGAGACCGTCTTCTACCTCCGAGAGGACGCCGTCCGTGCCCACGCCGACCCCGCCGGCGAGTGGACCCCGGCAGCGAGCGAAACCGGCGGGAACGGGAACCCTTAACCTCCGGCAAGGGAAAGCGCCGCGCATGACGACGTTACGGACGCCGGGACCGACTGTCGGCGTCGTCGGCGGGGGCCAACTGGGCCGGATGCTCGCCGAGGCCGCCGCCCCGCTCGGGGTCGAACTGGTCGTCCTCGACCCGACGCCGGACGCGCCCGCTGGGGCGGTCGCCCGCGACCAGATCGTCGCCGAGTTCGACGACCGGGCGGCGATCGCCGACCTCACCGAACTATCCGACGTGCTCACCTTCGAGATCGAACTCGCCGACCAACGGGTGCTATCGGAGGTCAGCGAGGAGACGGGGACGCCGGTCCATCCGAAGCCCGCCACGCTCGAGACGATCCACGACAAACTCGTCCAGAAGCGGGAACTCGAGGAGGCCGGGATCCCGGTGCCGCCGTTCCGGGCGGTCGAGGACGCCGACGATATCCGCGACGCGATCGAGGCCTACGGCGCGCCGGTGATGCTCAAGGCACGAACTGGGGGCTACGACGGCCGCGGGAACGTCCCCGTCGAGGGGCCCAACGAGGCAGCCGAGGCCCTCGAATCGGTCGCCGGCCCGGCGATGGTCGAGTCGTTCGTCGAGTTCGAGCGCGAGCTGTCGGTGATCGCGGTCAAGGGCGACGGCGAGACCGCCGCGTTCCCGATCGGCGAGAACGTCCACCGCGAGGAGATCCTCCGGGAGACGATCGTTCCCGCGCGGACTGACGATCGTATTCGTGAACGCGCCCGCGAGGTCTCGGGGGACGTTCTCTCCGTAATGGAGGGGCGGGGCGTGTACGGGATCGAGTTGTTTGAAACGAGCAACGGCGAAATACTGCTCAACGAGATCGCACCCCGCCCGCACAACTCGGGCCACTGGACGATCGAGGGCGCTCGAAGCTCGCAGTTCGAGCAACACGTTCGCGCCGTTCTCGGCTGGCCGCTGGGCTCGACCGAACTCCGCTCGCCGACGGTCACCACCAACCTGCTGGGCGACGTCTCCGAGCCGCGGCCGGCCGCGCTCTCGGGGATCGACTGGGTCCTCGAGACCCCCACGGCCGACCTCCACTGGTACGGCAAGCGCGAGGCCCGGCCGCTGCGGAAGATGGGCCACGTCGCCGTCACCGATGAGGAGGTCGAGGACGCACTCGAGACCGCCCGCGAACTCCGGGACGCGGTGACCTTCGAGTGAGGCAATGAGGGAACGCGCCGACCGCGAGGACGACAGTTCGATCGACCGCGATGTCGTCGTCCTCGCTGCCGGCTACCTCGCCGTCCTCGTCGCGGGCGGCGCGGCGATCGCGCTCGCGCTCGGACGGTCCCCCGGGCCGTTCCTCGCCGACCTCTTTTCCGATCCGGTCTGGCTGTTCGGGACCGTCTTCGGCCTGTTCGTCCTCCTGAAGGCCTCCTCGAAGCGGCGGGCCGAGTGAGGCGGACTGACGAGTCGGCTCGAGTCGAACCCGCCCCCTTCTTTGTAACTGGCGCACAACCCGCGTCCATGACCGCAGTTCAGGAGTTGATCGACCGGCTTCACGACGAGGCGGGCGGGGACCGCCCCGCCGCGGAGACCCCCGACGTCGGGATCGTGATGGGCAGCGACTCCGACCTCGAGACGATGCTGACCGGCGGCGACCGGCCGGGCGCCTACGACGCACTCGTCTCGGAGCTGGACTTCGCCGAACAGACCGACTTCGAGGACCCACCCGAAAACCGCTTTACGTTCGAAACGTACGTCACCTCCGCCCACCGGACCCCGGACCTGATGGCCGCCTACGCCGAGACCGCCGAAGCGCGGGGGATCGACGTGATCATCGCGGGCGCGGGTGGGAAGTCCGCCGACCTCCCGAACATGACCGCCTCGATCGCCTACCCCCTGCCGGTGATCGGCGTCCCCGTCCAGGAGAAGTCCGTCGACAGCGTCATCGGGATGCCCCAGGGCGCGCCGCTGACGGCGGTCGACGCGGGCAAGTCCTTCAACGCCGCGCTCTCGGCTGCCCAGATCCTCGCGCGCGAACACGACGACCTCCGCCGCCGGCTGGTCGCCTACCACGACCGTCTCAGAGGGGAGGTCGGCGAGGCCTCCCGCCGGCTCCACGACGGCGGCGTCGCCGACTACGAGCGGGAGTAGCCGGCGCCGACCGTCGCTCCCGACGATTCTCGCGCAGTCGGTCGAAAACGGCCGGCGAGCGAAGAATCACCCTTATATGGGTGCGTTTCCAACGCCCGAACGTTACCGCGATGAACGAATGGATAGCCATCGGGGCACTGGCGCTCGTTGGACTGCTGATCCCGCTTAGCATGATGGCGGTGTCGTACCTCCTCCGGCCGAGTGTCCCCGAGACGAGCAAGCGGGCCACCTACGAGAGCGGCGAGGTCCCCACCGGCGGGACCCGCATCCGCTTTAACATCCAGTACTACATGGTCGCGCTTCTCTTTCTCGTCTTCGACATCGAGACCGTACTGCTGTTCCCGTGGGCCGTCGTCTATCGGGCCGCCCTCGACTCGCCGGACATCTCGCTCGTGAGCGCGCTCGGGCCGATGTTGTTGTTCGTCGCCATCCTGCTCGTCGGACTCGCGTGGGCGTGGCGAAACGGCGCAGTGGAGTGGACCCGCGCGGCCCGCAGACGGACCGACTACGACCGCAGACCGATCGACCATGAGTAACCAACCACGCCAAGCGATCCACGACAGCACCGCCCCCTCCACGGACACCCGCGACTCGCGCATGGGCGAGGGGGTCGACGACCGCTTCAACTCGAGGCTCCGGGAGGCGTTCGGCTCGACGCCGTTTATCCTCACCAAGTTCGACAAGTTCATGAACTGGGTCCGGGGCTCCTCGATGTTCATGCTGCAGTTCGGGATCGCCTGCTGTAGCATCGAGATGATGCACACCTACGCGATCAAACACGATCTGGATCGCTTCGGCGCGGGCGTCCCGCGGGCCTCCCCCCGCCAGGCCGACGTCATCATCGTCCCCGGCACCATCGTCTCGAAGTTCGGCCCCCGCATGAAGCGCGTCTACGACCAGATGCCCGAGCCCAAGTTCGTCGTCGGCATGGGCTCGTGTACGATCTCCGGGGGCCCCTTCCAGGAGGGGTACAACGTCGTCAAAGGCGCAGAAGAGATCATCCCAGTCGACATCCACGTCCCCGGCTGTCCGCCCCGCCCCGAGGCGCTTATCTACGGCGTCGCGAAGCTCCAGGAGCGGGTCGCAAACGGCGAGACCTCGCCCGTCGTCGTCAAACCCTACGAGCTAGAGGAGTTCGGCGACCTCCCTCGTGACGAGCTGATCGACAAGCTCGCCGCCGAGATCGACGAGGAGGACCTCGTCATGCGGTACAACTGGGCTGATTCGCCATGAGCACGGAACTCGAGCGGACCGTCCCGGTCACCGAGGAGGCAGAACTCGAGCGACTGGTCGGCGACCGTGCCCTCTCGACGGACGACCACAAGAACGCCCCGGCGTTCGTGGTCCGGCCCGACGCCGTCCAGGACGTCCTCTTCGATCTGCGCGACGAAGCGGGCTTCGACCACCTCTCGTGTGTCACCGCCCAGCAGTACGAGGACCGCTACGAGACGATCTACCACCTGAAGAAGTACGACGACCCCACCCAGGAGGTAAGCGTCGTCGTGCCGACCTCGACCGACGAGCCGGTCAGCCAGACCGCCGAACCGGTCTACCGCTCGGCCGACTGGGGCGAACGGGAGGCGTTCGACCTCGTCGGCATCGACTACGAGGGCCACCCCGACCCGCGCCGGATCCTCCTGCCGGAGACCTGGCAGGGCCATCCCCTCGACCTGAGCTACGACCAGGACAAACCCCAGCTAGTGACGCTGGCCGAACACGCAAACCCCCTCCAGGAGGACCACCGGGACGCCGAGACGGACACGATGTTCCTCAACATCGGCCCCCACCACCCGGCGACCCACGGCGTCCTCCACGTCAAGACCGTCCTCGACGGCGAGACGGTCGCCGACGTCGAACCCGACATCGGCTACCTCCACCGCTGTGAGGAACAGATGTGCGAGCAGGGCACCTACCGTCACCAGATCATGCCCTACCCCGACCGGTGGGACTACACGGCGAACATGCCAAACGAGTGGGCCTACGCCCGCGCCGCCGAGGACCTCGCCGACTTGGAGGTCCCCGACTACGCACAGGTGCTCCGGACGATGGGCTGTGAGCTTTCCCGGATGGCGGGGCACTTCCTCGCGCTCGGCACGTTCGCGCTGGACGTCTTCGGCGACTTCACCGCGATCTTCCAGTACGCCTTCCGCGATCGCGAACTCGCCCAGGACATCCTCGAGGATCTCACGGGCCAGCGGATGATGTACAACTACTTCCGGCTCGGCGGGGTCGCCTGGGACGTCCCCGAACCTCGCGAGGAGTTCTTCGAGAAGACGCGGGACTTCCTCGACGGCCTCCCGACGAAAGTAGAGGAGTACGACGACCTCCTGACCGGCAACGAGGTCTTCCAGATCCGGTGTGTCGACACCGGGATCTTGGAGCCGGAGATCGCCAAACAGTACGGCTGTACGGGCCCGGTCGCCCGCGGCTCGGGAATCGACTACGACCTCCGGCGGGACGACCCCTACGGCTACTACCCCGAACTCGAGTGGGACGTCGTCACCGAGGACGGGAAGGACAACTACTCGCGGGTGCTCGTCCGGATGCAGGAGGTCGAACAGTCCGCGAAGATCGTCGAGCAGTGTATCGACCTGCTCGAGGAGTGGCCCGAGGACGACCGCGAGATCCAGAGCAACGTCCCCCGGACGCTCAAACCCGATCCCGGCACCGAGACCTACAAGGCAGTCGAGAACGCGAAGGGCGAACTCGGGATCTACATCCGCGCCGACGGCACCGACACCCCCGGCCGGTTCAAGATCCGCAGCCCCTGTTTCCACAACCTCTCGACGCTCGCGGAGATGTCCCAGGGCGAGTACGTCCCCGACCTGGTCGCCTCCCTGGGTAGCCTCGACGTCATCCTCGGCGAGGTGGATCGATGACGGGGGCCGTCCCGCTGCAGTCCGACGGCGAGACCTACCTCCTCCCCGAACGGATCGCCGACCTCACGGGCCTCGGCGAGTTCGGCATCGCAGGCGAGTCGATCGCCGCGCTTCTCGGCGCCGCCCTCGTCGGCACCCTCATGTTGACGATGACCGCCGTCGCCGGTCCGTGGGCCAAACGGAAGATCACCGCCGCCTTCACCGATCGGATCGCGGTCAACCGGATCGGCCCCTTCGGCCTGTTTATCATCGTCGCCGACGCGGTCCGGCTGATCTCGAAGGAACTCATCGTTCCCGAGAACGCCGACCGGCCGGCCTACGACCTGGCGCCGATCGTCGTCGCCGGCTCGGCGATGCTCGGCTTCGCCGTGATCCCGATGGGAAGCGGGATCCAGCTCGCCGACCCCGAGGTCGGCGTCGTCTACCTCTTTGCGGTCTCGGGCATCGCCAGCATCGGGCTCGTGATGGCCGGCTACGCTTCGGCGAACAAGTACTCGCTGATGGGCGGATTGCGTGCGGTCGCACAGAACGTCGCCTACGAGATCCCGCTCGTCGTAACCGGAATGTCCGTGGTGATCTTCGCGGGCACCCTCCAATTGTCCGAGATCGTCGCCGTCCAGGCCGAACCACTGATCGAACTCGGCGGGGTCGCGCTTCCCTCCTGGTACGCGTTCGTCAACCCCTTCGCGTTCGGGCTGTTCATCGCGGCGAACCTGGCCGAAGTGGGCCGAAACCCCTTCGACACGCCCGAGGCGCCGACCGAGATCGTCGCGGGCTACCAGACCGAGTACTCGTCGGTCTACTTCGTCCTGATCTACCTCGGGGAGTTCCTCCACATCTTCCTCGGCGGGGCGATCATCGCGACGCTGTTTCTCGGCGGACCCGCCGGACCCGGTCCCGCGGCGCTGGGGATCGTCTGGTACATCGTCAAGATCTGGGCGGTGTTCCTGTTGACCCAGTGGTTCCGGTCGGCGCTGCCTCGCGTTCGTATCGACCAACTGATCGAGATCGGCTGGAAGGGCATGCTCGTACTGTCCTTTGCCAACCTGGTGCTCACGGCCATCCTCGTGGGAGCGATAGCATGATCGGACTGCTCAAATCCATGGCGACGACGATGAAACACGCACTGGACGGCAACACCTTCACCGTGGAGTACCCCGAGACGACCCCCGACGTCTCCCCTCGCTTTCGGGGCGTCCACAAGTTCAGCCAGGAGCGGTGTATCTGGTGTCGCCAGTGCGAGAACGTCTGTCCGAACGATACGATCCAGATCGTCACCGACGACCAGCGAAACGGCGAGCAGTACAACCTCCACATCGGCCAGTGTATCTACTGTCGGCTCTGCGAGGAGGTCTGTCCCGTCGACGCAATCATCCTCACCCAGAACTTCGAGTTCACCGGCGACACCAAAGACGACCTCGTCTACAACAAAGAACAGCTCAAGGCCGTGCCGTGGTACAAGGACATCGATCCCCTGGAATCCCGCGAACCCGATCGCGGGAGCTGGATCGGCGAGGGGGAAGGTGCGGTTGACTACCAGTGAGCCCGTCGCGTCTCGAAATCTACAAGGGCCCTACCCGACCAGACAACACCAATGGTATACGAGCTGATCGCGTTCGCGCTGTTCGCGTTCGTCACCCTGGCGAGCGCGATCGGGGTCGTGTTGATGCAGGATCCCTGGCACTCGGCACTCCTGCTGGGGGTCACGCTGGTGAGCGTGGCGATCTACTACGTGATGCTCGCCGCCGAGTTCGTCGCGATGATGCAGATCCTCGTCTACGTCGGCGGCGTGCTCATCCTCATCACGTTCGCCGTCATGCTGACCCAACGCGAGGAGCCGCCGACCCGGGTGGTCGGTGAATGACCACCGGCCCGCGCCTGCGCGTCGGCGGTCACCTGCTGCCGGGCGTCCTCGCGGTCGCCCTCTTCGGGCTCATCGCCCTGGTCGTTCTCAACACCCCCTTCGAGGGGATGGCCGGCTACCCCGACGGGATCTCGGTTACCGCCGAGGTCGGCTACGCCCTCCTCGATTTCACCGCCCTCCAGAGCGGCGAGGGCGCGATCGGCGACACCGAACACTTCCTGGTCTCCTTTTTCCTGATGGCGGTCGTTCTCGACGCTGCACTCGACGCCTCGCTCGTGCTCGCAAAGCGCGAGGAGGCCGGCGAGGTCGTCTCGCCATACGCGAGTTCGGGCGGAAGCGACTCGGGGGCACAGCCGGCGACCGACGGGGGCAGCGAACTCCCCGAGGACGAACGAGGTGAGGGAGAGTGACCGTCGCCGTCGAGTACTACGTGCTCCTCTCGGCCGCGCTGTTCTGTATCGGGCTGTTCGGCGTTCTGACCCGGAAGAACGCACTCATGTTCCTGATGTCCGTCGAGATCATGCTGAACGCCGCGAACATCAACCTGATCGCGTTCTCGTTCTATCACGGCAACCTGACCGGCCAGGTGTTCGCGCTGTTCACGATGGCGCTTGCGGCCGCGGAGGTCGCCATCGGACTCGGCATCATCCTCGTACTGTATCGCAACTTCGAGGGGATCGACGTCACCGTTCCCGCGGCGATGAGGTGGTAAACGAATGGCAACTGCGTTCGAACTCGCTCCGGCGATCGCCGCCCTCCCGCTTGCGGCGTTCGTGGTCGTACTGCTCGTCGGCGACTCGATGCCGAAGAAAGGCGCGTTCGCGGGGATCATCGCGACCGCGGGCTCGCTGGTGCTCTCTCTGTGGGCGCTCGCGACCGTCGCGGGCGGCGAGGTCTACAATCAGGAACTCTACGAGTGGGCCGCAGGCGAGGAGATCGCCTTCCACTTCGGGATCCTGATCGACCCGCTGTCGGCGCTGATGCTCGTGATCGTCTCGCTGGTCGCCCTGCTCGTTCACGTCTTCAGCCTCGGCTATATGAACGAGGAGGGGGAGACCGGACTGCCCCGCTACTACGCCGAACTCGGGCTGTTTACCTTCAGCATGCTCGCGTTCGTCTACGCCGACAACCTGCTGATGGCCTTCATGTTCTTCGAGCTCGTCGGCCTCTGTTCGTACCTGCTGATCGGCTTCTGGTTCCGGACGCCTTCCGCATCGTCGGCGGCAAAGAAGGCGTTCCTGGTCACCCGCTTCGGTGACTACTTCTTCCTGATCGGGGTCGTCGGGATCGCCGCGACCTTTGGCACCCTCTCGTTTGCCGGCGAGAGCTCCTTCGTGGTCGCCGCCGAGGAGGCGATCTCCGGCGGCGAGACCCTCTTCGGCTTCGGCGCCGAGACGTGGGTCACGATCCTCGGCCTGCTCGTGCTGGGCGGCGTGATCGGGAAGTCCGCCCAGTTTCCCCTACACACCTGGCTCCCCGACGCGATGGAGGGTCCGACGACGGTGTCGGCGCTGATCCACGCGGCGACGATGGTCGCCGCCGGCGTCTACCTCGTCGCGCGGATGTACGGCTTCTACGCCCTCTCGCCGACGGCGCTCGCGATCATCGCGTTCGTCGGCGGCTTCACCGCACTGTTCGCGGCGTCGATGGGCGTCGTCAAAGACGACATCAAGCAGGTGCTGGCGTACTCGACGATCTCCCAGTACGGGTATATGATGCTCGGGCTGGGCGTCGGCGGCTACGTCGCCGGCGTCTTCCACCTGATGAACCACGCCTTCTTCAAGGCGCTTCTCTTCCTCGGTGCCGGTGCGGTCATCATCCTCATGCACCACGAACAGGACATGTGGAAGATGGGCGGGCTCAAGGACCGGGCGCCCGTCGCCTACTACACGTTCCTCGCGGGCGCGCTCGCCCTCGCCGGTATCGTCCCGTTCTCGGGCTTCTGGAGCAAGGACGAGGTGCTCTACGACGCGCTCATCCTCGGGCTCGAGGAGCCGATCTTCCTGATCGCGTACGCGATGGGGCTGATCGCCGTCTTCTTCACCGGCTTCTACACCTTCAGGATGGTCTTTCTCACGTTCCACGGCGAGCCCCGCTCGGAAGCCGCACGCGACCCCCATCCGATCGGGGCCGCCGTGAAACTGCCCCTGATCGTGCTCGGCGTCCTCGCGGTCGTCGCGGGGATCGTAAACCTCGCGCCGATCGCGAAACTCACCGGCGCGGAGATCGTGTTCCTCGAACACTGGCTCGACGGCGAGTACGGCGCCGTCGAGGGGTTGACCTACCACGAGTACCACGAGTTAATGGGCCACGAGACGAGCTACATCGGCTCGGAGACGCTGACGATGCTGCTCGGCGCGGCGCTCTCGCTCGGCCTCGCGTTCGCCGGCGCCGGGCTCGCCTGGACGCTGTACAACGTCCCCGAGCCCAAAGAACACACCCGCCGGCTCGGGCGCGCCCGGGAGGTCCTCGGGAACAACTACTACCAGGACGAGTACCAGGTCTGGCTCGCGCGTGACCTCACGCTTCCGTTCTCCCGGACCGCCGATCGCTTCGACCAGAGCGTCATCGACGGCGTGGTAAACGGCGTCTCGAGCGTGAGCCTCTTCGGCTCGGGTCGGATGAAACGCCTCCAGACGGGCGTCGTCACCAACTACGCGGCGCTGCTCGTCCTCGGATTCCTCGCACTGCTTGTGATCTTCGGCATCAACGGAGGCTGGTTCGTATGATACTAGAGTCGCTCATCGGAGTCGCACTGCTCGGCGCGCTCGTGACGTTCGTCGCGCCCGACCGGATCGCGGGCAAGCTCGCCTTCGCGATCAGTCTGGTCCCCGCGGCACTCAGCCTGTGGATGTTCACCGCCTTCGACGGCAGCGGCAACGCCTTGCTCGACGGCGATCTGGCCTTCGAGTCCCGGATGGAGTGGATCGCGCTCGGCGACTACTCGATCTCGTGGTTCGTCGGGCTCGACGGAATCAGCATGCCGCTCGTGGCGTTGACCACGGTGCTCTGTTCGCTCGCGATTCTGAGCTCCTGGACGCCGATCGCCGAGCGCCAGTCGCAGTTCTACGGGCTAATCCTGTTCATCGAGGCGAACCTGATCGGCGTCTTCGCCGCGCTCGATTTCTTCGTCTGGTTCGTCTTCTGGGAGGCGGTACTCATTCCGATGTACCTGCTGATCGGGATCTGGGGCGGCCCCCGCCGGAAGTACGCCGCGATCAAGTTCTTCGTCTACACGAACGTCGCCTCGCTCGTGATGTTCGGCGCGTTCATCGCGCTCGTCTTCTCGCTGGGCGACGGCGTCACGAGCTTCGCCTTACCCGAGATCACCGACGCGATGTTGGCGGGCGGGCCGGAGGCGTTCGCCGGTCTCGAGGGCGCAACGCTCTCGTCGGTCGTCTTCGTCGCGATGTTCCTCGGCTTCGCGGTGAAGGTGCCCGTGGTTCCGTTCCACACCTGGCTCCCCGACGCCCACGTCGAGGCCCCCACCCCGGCGTCGGTCCTGCTGGCGGGCGTCCTCCTGAAGATGGGGACCTACGCCCTGCTGCGATTCAACTTCACGATGTTCCCGGAGGACGTGATCTCGACGTTCGCGATCCCGATCGCGGCGATCGCGGTCATCAGCGTCATCTACGGCGCTCTGCTCGCGCTCGCCCAGACCGACCTCAAACGGATCGTCGCCTACTCCTCGGTCTCCTCGATGGGCTACGTCATCCTCGGGCTGATCGCCTACACCCAGTTCGGGATCGGCGGGGCGACCTTCCAGATGGTCTCCCACGGGCTGATCTCGGGGCTGATGTTCATGTCCGTCGGCGTCGTCTACAATGCGACCCACACCCGGATGGTCACGGACATGTCCGGGCTCGCCGACCGGATGCCGATCGCGGTCGGCATCCTGATCGCGGGGGCCTTCGGCTACATGGGGCTGCCGCTCATGTCGGGCTTCTACGGCGAGTTCGCCATCTTCTACGGCGCCTTCGGCTCCGAGTTCCTCGACTACGCGCCCCTCTTTACCGCGATCGCGATGTTCGGCATCGTGATCGTCGCGGGCTATCTCCTCTTTGCGATGCAACGGACCCTCTTTGGGCCCTACCGGCTCGAGACCGACTACGAGGTCGGCCCCGCGCCGCTTCACGACGTCGCGCCGATGTTCGTCCTACTGGGACTGATCATCGCGCTCGGTGTCGCCCCGGAGTTGATCTTCGAGATGATAACCGACGCCGTCGATCCGCTGCTTGGAGGTGGTGCATAGATGGCACTGGTCCAACTCGAGAGCTGGATGGCGCTGGCACCGACGCTCCTGCTCGCGCTGTCGGCGCTCGCGCTGTTCGTCATCGACAGCATCGACCCGGACACGACCAACCGGCCGCTGCTCGCGGGCACCGCCACGGTCGGCTCGCTGGCCTCGCTCGCCGTCGCCGTCTGGTTCATCACCACGGGCGTCGGCGACCCCGCCCGCCGCGGCGAGCTGGCCCTCTTCGGCGACCAGCTGATCGTCGATCAGATGGCGCTCTTTTTCATGGTCATCGTCGCGGTCGTCACCGCCCTGATCTCGATCGCGAGCTACGACTACCTCCGCGGGCACGTCTACCAGTCGGAGTACTACTCGCTCGTCCTGCTGGCGGCGACCGGGATGTCCACGATGGCGACGGCGAACAGCCTCGTGACGGTGTTCATCGCCCTCGAGCTGGCGAGCCTGCCGTCCTACGCCCTGGTCTCGATCCTGAAGGACAACCGGGGCAGCGTCGAGGCCGGCCTGAAGTACTTCCTGATCGGGGCGCTGTCGTCAGCGATCTTCGTCTACGGCATCTCGCTGGTCTACGGCGCCACCGGCCACCTCCAGCTCGAGGCCGTCGCCGAGAACGTCGGCACCGAGGGCTTCGACGGCCTGCTCGGCGTCGGCGTCCTGATGGTGATCGGCGGGGTCGCCTACAAGACCGCGAGCGTCCCCTTCCACTTCTGGGCGCCCGAGGCCTACGAGGGCGCGCCCGCACCGATCGCCGCCTTCCTTTCCTCGGCCTCGAAGGCCGCCGGCTTCGTGATCGCGTTCCGGATCTTCACGACCGCGTTCCCCCTCGAGGCGATGACCGAGATCGGCTTCGACTGGACGATGGCGTTCGTCGTCCTCGCGATCGTCACGATGACGGTCGGCAACTTCGCCGCGGCGACCCAGGAGAACGTCAAACGGATGCTGGCGTACTCCTCGATCGGCCACGCGGGCTACGCGCTGATCGGGCTTGCCGGCCTCGCGGTCGACGGCGGCCAGATCGTCCTCGCGGCCGCGATGATGCACCTGTTCGTCTACGGCTTCATGAACACCGGCGCGTTCCTCTTCGTCGCGATGGCCGAGTACTGGGGCGTCGGGCGGACCTTCGAGGACTACAACGGGCTCTCCTCGCAGGCGCCGGTCGCCTGCGGGGCCCTGGCCGTCTTCATGTTCAGCCTCGCCGGGGTTCCGCCCTTCGGCGGGTTCTTCAGCAAGTACTTCCTCTTTACGGGCATTCTCGAGACCGCCTCGGGGAACCCGTGGCTGCTCGCGGTCGCGGCCGCGCTCGTGATCAACAGCGCGCTCTCGCTGTACTACTACGCGCGGCTCGTGAAAGCGGTCTGGTTCGAGGACCCCGTTGCCGGACGGGGCCAGCTCACCCAGCCGACGGGGCTGTACGTCGCGGTCGTGCTCGCGGGCGTGATGACCGTCCTCGTCCTGCCCGGCTTCGGCCCGGTCGCCGACGCCGCCTACGCCGCGGCGAGCGCGCTCGGCCCCTGAGAGCGATACGTTTTAACGCGGTGGCGGGTAAGCCGCCCCAATGGGTTCCCGGCTCGTACTCGGCTGTGGGACCATCGGCCAGCGGATCGTCGAGAGCGTCCCCGACCACGGTGGCGGGGAGCTGCTCGTCCTCTCGGAGGACGACGACGTCGTCGAGACGTTGCGCGACGACGGCGTCCCGGCCCGTCTCGAGGACCCGGCCGATCCCGGCGTGCTCGCCGCCTTAGCCGAGCCCGCGGTCGTCCTCGTCGCCGGCGACCGGACCGACCGCAACCGGCGCACCGTCGAGGCCGCCAGGGCGCGGTTTCCCGGCGTCCAGATCGTGGCCTACGCGGGGGGGAACTTCGAGGGGGAAGACCGGACCGTCATCGAGGAGCGGGCCGACCGGGTGATAGACCGGACCCGCGCGATGGCCGACCGGATCGTCAGCGAGACCACGAGCGGGCCCGCGACGACGGCCCTCGCACTGCGAAACCACCTCGGGGCCATCGAGGGGCCGCTCGCGGTCGTGACCCACGACAACCCCGACCCCGACGCGATCGCGAGCGCGGTCGCGCTCTGTGATCTCGCAAGCGTGGTCGGACTGGGCGCCGACGCCTGTTATTTCGGGGAGATCTCCCACCAGGAGAACCGCGCGATGGTGAACCTCCTCGAGCTCGACCTCCGGCGGCTCGAGCCCGGCGAGGACCTCGCGGAGTACGGCTCGGTCGCGCTCGTCGACCACTCCCGTCCCGGCGTCAACGACCAGCTCTCGCCCGACCGCCGCGTCGACGTGGTGATCGACCACCACCCCGCGCGGGGGCCGGTCCCCGGCGACTTCGTCGACCTCCGGGAGCACGCGGGCGCGACCAGCACCGTGTTGACCGAGTACCTAGACCAGTTCGGACTCGCACTCTCCCGGCGGACGGCGACCGCCCTGCTGTACGGGATCCGGATCGACACCAACGACTTCACGCGGGAGGCGAGCGCGATCGACTTCGAGGCCGCGGCGACGCTGCTCGCGGCCGCCGACGAGGACGTCCTCCGGAAGGTCGAGTCGCCGACGGTCGACGCCGACACCGTCGACACGGTCGGGCGGGCGATCGGGAACCGGACCCAGCGCGAGTCGGTGGTCGTCTCGAGTGCGGGTCGGATCGGCGACCGCGACGCGCTCCCCCAGGCCGCCGACCGCCTGCTCACGATGGAGGGGGTGACGACGACGCTCGTCTTCGGGTTCATCGACGACATGGCCTTCCTCTCGGCGCGCTCGCGGGCCGGCGAGATCGATCTCGGGGAGACGCTGCGGGAGGCCTTTGGCCAGATCGGGAGCGCGGGCGGCCACGCGGACATGGCCGGCGCCCAACTCGAGATCGGGAGCCTCGGCGGCGTCGAGGACCGCGATCAGGTCGACTCGATCCTGAGCGTCGTCGAGGAGGTGATCACCGACCGCTTCTTCGAGGCGATCCGGACGCGGCCGGGGACGCCGGTGGGCGCCTACAGTCGGACCAGCGAGTGGCTGTTCGTGCCGGGAGACGGCCGGCCAGGGGACGACGAACGCGAGGAGGGACGGGAGTGAGCGCGAGACTTTTCCACGGCGGGAGCAAGGGAGGAGTATGAACGGCGTCGGAACGAACGCGCAGGTCGGCGATTACATGACCCGGGACGTCGTCACCGTCTCGCCCGACGCGACCGTCGGCGACGTCGCCACCCGGATCGCGGAGTGTGAAGAACACAACGGCTTTCCCGTCTGTGACCGCCGGCGGGTCGAGGGGTTCGTCAGCGCGCGGGACCTGTTGCTGGCCGACGACGACGCCCAGATCTTCACCGTGATGACGACGGACCTGATCGTCGCCCACCCCGAGATGAAGGTCAACGACGCCGCCCGCGTGATCCTCCGGTCGGGCATCCAGAAGCTACCCGTCGTCGATGACGCTGGCAACCTCGTGGGGATCATCGCGAACGCCGACGTCATCCGCAGCCAGATCGAACGCGCGACCCCCGAGAAGGTCGGAAAGCTCGTCCGAACCCTGGAGAACATCCACGGAATCTCCCTCCGACAGGAACGCCGGACGGTTCCGCTGGGAGAACTCGTCCCGACCCAGGGACGAGTGTACGCCGACGAACTCGAGGGCCGCCGATACGAACTCGACCGCGGCCTCGCCGAGCCGCTGGTGGTGATCGACAACGCCGGCTCCCTGTTGCTCGCCGACGGCCACCACCGGGTGCTGGCGGCCGACCGCCTCGCGATCGAGGAGATGGAGGCGTACGTGATCGTCATCGACGAGCCGATCGACCTCGGGATGGCCCGGACGGCCGCAAAGGAGGGTCTGGAGGGGTTGGCGGACATCGAGGTCGTCGACTACGCGCGCCATCCCCTGGTCGAAACCATCGAACGGCTCCAGGAGGACGCGGTGTAGTCCCGGCCATCGCATCCGCCCGGATCGACCAAGCGTCCGGAAACGGTTAGTGTGTCGACAGTCTAGACGGGAGCGATGAGCGACACGCTATCGGCGGGCTCCGGTCGGTCGGCCGCCGTCGGGCGCGAGGAGGGGTCGAACGACGCCGCCGACCCGGTCCTCGTAGTCGAGGGGCTGACCAAGACCTACGGCACCGGGGAGGAGGCGGTCCGGGCGGTCGACGACCTCTCGGTGTCGATCGAGCGGGGCACCGTCGTCGGCCTGCTCGGGCCGAACGGCGCGGGGAAGACGACGACGATCAAGACGCTCCTGGGGCTGGTACTCCCCGATTCGGGACGGGTCAGGATCGACGGCACCGACCCCCTCGCCTCCCCGCGGGACACCTACCGGTCGGTGGGCGCGATGCTCGAGGGCGCCCGGAACGTCTACTGGCGCCTGACGGTGAGGGAGAACCTCCGGTACTTCGCCAGGCTCGCCGGCCGACCCGCCGATCCCGACCGGATCGACGAACTGATCGACGACGTCGGCCTCGCCGAGAAGGCGGATACGACCGTCAACGAGCTCTCCCGGGGGATGAAACAGAAGGCCTCGCTGGCCTGTACGCTCGCCCGCGAGACCCCCATCGCCTTCCTCGACGAGCCGACGCTCGGCCTCGACGTCGAGAGCTCCCGGGAGCTTCGGGGGGAGCTCCGCCGGATGGCCGGCGAGAAGCGAACGATCGTCGTCTCGAGTCACGACATGGACGTCATCGAGGACGTCTGCGACCGGGTGATCGTGATGAACGAGGGCCGGATCGTCGCCGACGACACCGTCGAGAGCCTGACCTCCGCCTTCCGGACCCAGGCCTACCGGGTCACCGTCGAGGGCGACCTCCCCGAGGAGACCCGGAAGACGCTCGAAGACCGCTTCGGCGCCGGGGCGTGGAGCCGATCGGGCGATCGGCTCTCCCTCGAGGCGACGCGGGTCACCGGCGAGGCCTTTTTCGACCTCGTCGACTCCCTCCGGGCGGCCGACTGTCGGTTCGTCTCGGTCGACTCCCTGGAGGCCGATCTTGAGGAGGCGTTCCTCCACGTCGTCTCGGACGACCGCGCGGGCGCCGAGCCGGCGATCGGGGACCGCGAGCGTGAGCACGACCGCCGGCTCGCCGAGAGCCGGGAGGGGAAGCGATGAACGCGGCCCAGTACGGGCTGCTCGCCCGTGCGGTCGTCGAGAAGCAGCTAATCCTGCTCAGACGTTACTGGATCAACACCGCGATGATGCTCGTCGCGAGCTACCTCTTCTTCGCGATGATCTTCTTCGGCGGGCGGGCCGTCGGCGGCGCGGGGATCGGCGATACCCTCGACGGGGTGGTCGTCGGCTTCTTCCTGCTTACGGCCGCGACGGCGGCGTACTTCGACGTCGCGGGCAACGTCATGCGGGAGGCCCAGTGGGGGACGTTAGAACAGCTGTTCATGTCGCCCTTCGGCATCGGGCGGGTGATGGCGATCAAGTCGGCGTTCAACGTCGCCCTCAGTGCCGCCGTCGCCTTCGCGCTGCTGGCGGTCATGCTCGTCACCACCGACCGGTCGCTGTCGGTCGATCCCCTCACCGTCGTCCCGCTGCTCGTGCTGACGATCCTCTCGGCGGTCGGCCTGGGCTTCGTCTTCGCCGGGCTCTCGCTTCTCTACAAGCGCATCGAGAACGTCTCCCAGCTGATGCAGTTTTCCTTCATCGCGCTGATCGCCGCCCCCGCCGCCGTCGACAGCCCCGCGATCGTCGCGCTTCCGCTGAGCCACGGCAGCGCGCTCCTCTCGCGGGCGATGACCGACGGCGTCCGCCTCTGGGAGTTCCCCGTCCTCGACCTCGCCCTCCTGGTCGGCAACGGCCTCGCGTACCTCCTCGTCAGCGCCGTCGCCTTCTCCGTGCTCGTCCGCCGGGCCCGGAAACTCGGCGTGATGGGCCACTACTGACGCCTGTTCGTCGGTCGGAGCGCCCACGCGCCGACGACGAGGAAGGGGAGTCCGAGCCCGACGCCGAGGGGTCGTGTCGGGAGGCTCGAGACGACCAGTATCGCTCCGAAGACCACGTAGATGGCGCCGATCGCCCGCCGTTTCGACACGTACCGTTCCCCCGAACCGGAAGCGACGGAGGTCCCGACGAGGCAGGCGCGGATCGTCACGGATCGCTCCCGGTCTCGTCGGGCCGTTCCGCGGAGCCGTTCCCGTCGGTAGTAGCGTTCTCGTCCGGCGAGTCGTTCCCCTCTTCCGTACCGATCACGCCATCCATCTCGACGGAGTCGTTCGTCTCGGTCGTGTTCCCGTCGTCGTCGGCGATTCCCGTGCTCTCGTTTCTAGGGTCGGTCCCCGTCGCGTTGTCGCCCCCGTCCGCCCCATCGTCCTCTTCGGGATCGGGCTCGTGGTCGTCCCCGCCGCCCTCGCTCGTGTTCTCACTGCTTCCCTCGACGTCGGTCGTGTTCCCCTCGCTCTCCCCGACGGATTCGTTCTCGTCCCCCGTCTCAAGGTCCGAGGTTCCGTTCTCCTCGTCGTCGGTCTCGGTCCCCTCGTCCGACGACTCACCTCCCCGATCGGCGCCCTCGTCCGTCTCGTTCCCTGCCGTCTCCTCGGTGGCGTTGTGAGCCTGCGACTCGACGTCGGAGTCGTTCTCTGCCGGGTCGTCGTCGGATGCCTGCTCCGTGCCGTTATCCGGCTCCGTCGCGTCCAGTGCGGTTACCGACGACTCCCCCTCGATCGTCGAGTGGGTGCCGTCGAACTCGGCGGCGGTCGAAAACGAGGCGTTGGCCGCTCCGCTCGCGGAGAACAGGGCGAGGGTCCCGCTCCCCGCGAACAGGCTGCAGGCGACGACGATTGCCGCCAGGACGGCGAGGGCGGATCGCGTTCGGCTCATCGCGGCTCCTCCCCGGAGCCGGCTCCGGCATCGGTTTCGCCGATGGTGTTACCGGCGCCGTCCCCGACCGGCTCTCCGATCTCGTTCCGTTCGAGAGCCGGGTCGTCGGGCTCATCCGGGTCGGCCGTGTCGTCGCTCTCCCCGCCACTTCCGTTGCCCAAAAGCCAGATTCCGACGGCGACCAGAAGCGAGATCCACGCGCCGATGGCGACCGTGACCGAGATCGCGGTCGGGTACCGGACGGCCAGGTACGCACTCGCCGGGGCCACGACCGCGAGCACTCCGATCGCCGTCCTGAGCGCGGCCGGCGTGAGGACGAGAGCGTCGGTTCCCTCGGTCGAAGCGTCCCCACTCCCCGAACCGTCGGCCTCTCGAGTTTCGGTCTCCGGATCGCCGCGTTCGCGCGAGGAGCCGACGACCGAGTAGGCCTCCGAAAGCAAGAGGAGCCCGAAGGGGAGGACGACGAGCGCGAGAAAGCCCTCGGTCGTGTTCGCAAACTGGATGACGTGGCCGAGATACGGTATCGTCACGACGACGCTACCGACCACGTTCTCGTGGGGCACCGGGTTCGCGTCCGGTTCCTCGTTGGCGTCGCCCTTCGTCTCATAGAGGTAGCCATCCGAGGTTTCGGTGATTCCGACGACGCGATGGGTGACCGGCGGCTCGTCGGCGCTCCGGTAGAAGGTGATGACGTCGCCCTCCGCGATCTCGGCGGGTTCGACCTCGCCGACGACGACCGCGTCCCCGGGCTCGATCTCCGGGGACATGCTCGCCGTCAGCACGACGTAGCTGTGGTCGGCGCCGATCACTTGCGGGACGGCGTAGACGACGAACACCGCGACGACCGCGAGGAAGACGAGGAGGACCGCGATATGGATCGTCCGGCGCCAGAGGGGCATCCCCGACCCCTCGGTTTCCGACCCCGAACTCTCGACCTCCGGGCCCTCGGCGACCTCGCCGTCGGCGGGTTCGGTGCTCATTGGCTTTCCCCCTGACAGATATGGACCGTGACGTTGCTGATCGCCGGTCGAAAGACCTTGCCGCTGTTCCCGCCCTCCCGTTGGCCCGTACAGACCTCGCCGCGGGTCCGGGTCGCGGGCGGATCGATCTCGAACTCCTTCGCCCCGCTTGCGGGACCGCTCCCCCTCTGGGACTTCCTACCCGATCCACCGGCATGATCCGGTGGTCCGCCGCGGACGACGACCTTGCAGATCGCTGGTGCCGCGGCCTCGCTACCCTCTCTGAGAAGCCGGATGGCTCCACAGACGGTCTCACCGTCCCCCTTGTTCGTCACACTCAGGAACTTGATCTCGTAGCCGCCGCCGAGCGAGAACCGATCGCCCGGCGAGACCGAGTCCGGTTCGACGTCGGCCCTCCCGAGTTCGACACAGTCCGGACACGGGGGTTCGGAACAGTCCCCGCTCTCGCCGAACGGGTTTTCGGTTCCGTCGGTGTGGCGACACTGCTCGGCGACGAACTCCAGTTCGAGCTCCGCGGAGAGCCCGACGAGCCCCTCCACATCCTCCTCGGAAAAGTTCCACTCGAGGGTGAGACAGCGAGTGTCGCCAGGGTCGAGGCAGCCCTCGGAGAGCGAAATCCCGTCGGCGAACTCCCGCCGGAGGTCGGTCAGCGAGCCCGAGAACAGCTCTCCGGTTCCCCCACAGCCCTCGTCGTCCGAGAGGGTGACTGCGAGAGCGTCCCCGAGCGGATCGCTGGCCGGCGGGCAGGCCGTTCGGAGCCAGAGCCGCGCCGCGTTCCCCTCCACGGTGAGTTCGATTGTTCGTGTCCCCATATCGCCGGGTTCGATTCCGCCGAACGAGACGGAAACCGCGTTGCCGTCGGTTTCACAGCCCCCGCCCTGGCAGTCGATGGCGAGCCCGAGTTCGCCCGCGGCGATGCTGCTTCCGGGAAACTCCTCGGAATCGTTCAGCACCGCATAGGTGCCCGCGCCGCCGACGGCGCCGAAGACCCCGATTCCGCTCGCGCCCGCAAGGATCTCGCGTCTGGAGGGTCCGTCCCCCTCGATCATGGGATCACCTCGAGCGGGCGGGTCGGTACGCCAGCCGACGGTCGATCCGTGTGCGTGTGCATGGTAGTGGTGTGGGCGGCTCGAGCGCGCCGCCACCGTTACGGACCACTCCTATCACCAGTGGTGTATGTATGAGTCCTGTACCCGATCGTCGGAGGCGACAGGACGGCCATACCGGTCGGACGGCGGTGTCGCAGGGAAACCGTGATCAAGTCCCGAAACCGGTCGAAGGGTATCGATTCGGATTGGGTTGGAAGACGGCGAAGTCCGGTGGCGGAGGGATGACTGCTGGCAGGGACAGCGTGGACGACCCGGTTCAGAGTCCGGTCGGGTCGTCGTTGTGACGGGCCTGCTCGCCGTAGAAGAGCAGGTCCCAGCTGGATTCTGCCCCCTGGATCTCGTTGCTGACCTCCGTGCTGATATCCAGATAGATACAGACGATCACGGTCTCTCCGACGTCGATCAGGAGGGGGGCCTCCCCGTCGCTGTCGACGTCGATACCGTCCTGAAGGAGGTCGAGGAAGGTCTCGCAGTCGGCGTACTCTTCCTCCCAGAGCATCGTACTCGAATCGTAATCCTCGTAGATCCTGATTGCCGGATCGACGTTCTCCGCGAGGGTCTCGAGTTCGTCGGTGTCGTAGAGGTCGTCCGCATCCACCCCGGCATCGGTTTCGGATCCGTCGAGGTGATCGACGTTCTCTGCGCTCACCGTCACGTAGCCGGGCGTTTCGTGTACGGTTGCCTCCCAGCAGAACTCGAGTGCATCGCCGGGTTTGGTGTCGACGATGTCGATCGATCCGCGGACGAAGGCGTCGCTCTCCGGGGTCGGCCACTGGACGTGCTGGCTCTGGCAGTCCTGATCGATCCTGTGGCTTCCAGGTGTAATCGTCAATCCGAACTCCCCGTCGGCGATGGTGTTGTCCTCGAACCCATCGTTGAGGATGGTGTTGTCTTCGGACCGCTCCCCGTCGGCAATGGTGTCGTCCTCCAACTTCTCGTCGGCGATGGTGTTGCCTTCGAACTCCTCGTCATCCAAGTACGCGGTGGTTCCGATCCCCACGCCGACGGAAGCGACGCCGATCGTTCCGAGACCGGCGAGTGCCTTCCGTCGTGATAGTTCGAAGTCGTCTCCTGTGTCCATTGTTGGCTATCCTTCTCGGGGGAAACCCACCGGCGGAATCGAACCGCCGTCCGTCCCCATCGCGGCGACAGCGTTCCAACGTGGGTGGTGGTGGGAAGGCGGTTCCTCAGTCGCCTCCGAAGTTGTCGTTGTGCCGGGACTGTTCGGCGTAGAACTCGAGATTCGCGCTCACCTTTGCTCCCTGAATCTCGTTACCGATACCCGAACCATCTACTGTTATACCCTCATCTTTATCTTCGCTTTTGTCCCCGATCCAGATGTAGACACAGACGATTACATGCGGGTACGACGCTTCATCAGGACCGATCGAGAGAGGGTCTTCATCGTCACTAGCGATGACTAATCCGTTTTCGAGGCTGTCGAGGAGGTCATTGAGTGTGTTGTACTGAACCGTCGAGAGGGGATCATTGCCCTGTACTGACGATGGCGGATAGACTTTGACCTCCGCAGCCGCGGTTTCCCCAAGGGTCGCAAGGTCACCAGTGGACTCCACGTCGTGAAGATCGTTGACATTCACGTCAGCGGCTGGGTTATTATCTCCGGTAACGTCGTTAATGCTTGCAGAAGGAGCCCTCACTAGCACGTAGCCAGGGTTTTTCTCCACGGTGATTTCCCAGCAGAACTTGTAGAAGTCGCCGGGCTTGGCGTCGCCGATACCGATTGAGCCGCCGACGAAAGCACCTGGGTCATCCTCCCCGTTGTAGTCGTCATTCCAGTCGAAGTGCTGGCTCTCGTCGTCCTGGTCGACCTTGTAGTTGTATGGATCAACCGTCAGACCGAACTCGCCGGCCGTGATAGTGTTGTTATCGATCGGTTCCTCGTCGCTGAAATACGCCGTCGTACCGAGTCCCGCGCCCGCGGAGGCGACGCCGACGACGCCGAGGCCGGCAAGCGCCTTGCGACGCGAGATCTCGAAGTCTTTTTCGCTCATTGGTTGTCATCCTCCCGATCGTGACCCCCGCGAGCCGCCGCGCGGGCCGCGACCGGTTATCAGACTCCACGAAGGTATGGGGGATAGTTACGATCCGCCGGTATGCCCACGAACGAGGGAATTGGGACATCTAACTCCCGAATAGCCGTTTCGAACGGCCGAATAGCGCGGTCGAACGGGTCGTTAGATCGGTGGTATGGCCGAGTGTGAAGCGTTCACGCCACCCGATACGACCGTTTACATCGTTCATGGTACCGACGAACACAATTCCGAGACGACAGGGCGGCGATACCACCGACGCCGGCTCCCCATACATACCACAGTAATCGTACAATCCGGCCACGGGGACCATGCAACTCAGGACGACCTCGCTTACCGAAGACGAGATCCACCGGCTGCTGGGCAACAGCCGCCGGATCGAGGCCCTCCGCCAGCTCGGGGAATCGGGGGGCACGACCTCGCTGCGGGAGCTCTCCAAACGGCTCGCGGTCCAGGAAAGCGGCGAGTCACCTCCGCCGAGACGGCTCCGGGAGAGCGTCTACAACTCGCTCCACCAGACCCATCTGCCACGCCTCGAGGAGGTCGGCGTCGTCGAGTACGACCGCGAGCACCGCCTCGTCCGGCTCCGCAAGCACGCCCGCGAGGTGGATCTCTACATGGAGGTCCTCACGCGCGTCGGGCTGACGTGGTCCGAAATTTACCGCGGGCTCGGGGTCGGTAGCCTCGTCGTCGTCCTCGGTTCGCTGCTCGAGGCGCCGGGGATCGCCGCCGTCGACGCCCTCCTCTGGACGAGCCTCGCGCTGGGGCTGTTCGCGGCCCTCTCCGGGTATCAGCTCTGGACGAACCGGACGCTGCTGTGGCGCGGGCTCCGGGACCGGTGAGGACGGACTTGACCCGGCGAAACCCGAAGAGAACGGTTAGATCCCGACCTCGAGAAGTCGGTCGTCACAGGCCGTACATCTCGCCGCGACGACGTCGTAGCTTCGACAGCAGGAGTCGACGACCTCCTGCTCGAAGGCGACCTCGCCCTCGCAGGTCGGACAACGTTCGAGGAAGAGCCGCAAGGCCCCGAGGACCTCGCTTCTGGCAGCGAGCGGGAGGCCGCTCCACTCCCGGCCGGCGCGCTCCTCGAGGGCCCGCGAGGCCGCCACGTCGGCGACGAACGCCGATCGGGACTCCCACTGGCCGATCCACTCGCCGTCGATCCGGGCGACGAACGCGTCGCCGTACCACTCGAGATCGAGGGTATCCGGGCGCACGCCGACGAGTTCCGCGAGCGCCTTCCGGTCGGCACTTTCCCCCCGAACCTCCCGGATCCGACGTCGCCAGCGGTCCTCGAAACCGGGGTCGATCTCGAGGTCGTCGGCCCCGCGGTCGTCGACCACGACCCCCGTAGAGAGGAGGTAGCGTTCGACGTCGATCTCCTCCGCGTCGGCTGCCGGAAACTTCCCGAACCGATCGAGGAGCCACGACGGGAAATATCGTTTCGTGAGCCGTGGCGTCCCCGGCACGAGGTAGCCCCGGAATCGGATCGTAGCGATCCCGACCGCGAACGCGAGGACGCCGGCGAGCGGGGAGACGACTCCGACAGCGACCGAGAGAGCACCGGCGAGGACGACGTTGACGACAGTACAGGGGAGACACCGGTTCTCGCCCGTGTGTTCGGGATTCTCGACGCGCTCGAGGAGCGATACCGGCGCGGCTGTCATACGGGTAACCGGAGGTTGCTCGGGATAGGTATGATCGTCGTACGGCCCGAACGATCGTCTGAACAGTCATACTTCCTTATTAGTCCGTCTGTCCGTCACTGAACCGGTGGGGGAAGAATGCGAACGAACCAGGTGCTCGACGGCACCGACACGGCTGACGAGGCGCATCTCGACGAACAGGACGTCAAGGACGACGTCTTTCACACGCTGAGCAACCGGCGGCGCCGGTACGTACTCACGTACCTGCACACGAACGGGGGCCACGCCACGGTCCGGGAGATCTCCGAGGAGCTCGCGGCCTGGGAGAACCAGGTCCCGCGTGCGGAGGTGACGTACAAACAGCGCAAACGGACGTACACGTCGCTGATCCAGATCCACCTGGGGACGCTCCACGACGGCGGATTCGTCGACTACGACTCCGACAGAGGCGATATCGAACTGACCGACGACGGCGCCGCCCTCGCCTCGGTGCTCGCCGAGGACCTGCTCGTCGGCGACGGCGCCGACGGTGCCGACGAGGACTCGGTCGGCGGCGTTCGCGGGTGGCTCTCGGGGATCCGTGACCGGTTTGGCTCCCGGCGGGAGTGATCAGGGCGCCGATCGTCCGGAGTCGCTGGCCGCGGCGGCGGGCTCGGAGACGACGGTGATCGTCCGATCGCCGTCGAGGGGAACCGTCACGTGGTGTCCGTAGTAGGTGAACTCGACGTAGCCCCGCTGGGTACCGCTCGTTCGTGCGGAGGCAAACAGCGCGTCGAGCGCGTCCGGATCGATCGCCTCCTCGATCGGGGGGAGGTCGGCGGGTTCGACGCCCGTCCGCTCGGCGACCAGGAGCACGACGTCGACGGCGACGGAGTCGTCCTCGGCCGAGTGTTCGTGAGTAACCATACGATTTCCTGAAAGAAATCGCTCCGTTCATAAATACGTTTCGTCAGTGGCTATCAGTAACGGAAACGAGTTGATAGCTTCCGGCACCCGGAATCCTTAACAGACGCTCCGGCAAATATTACGACATACTTCATGTACGATCAGGACGATCTCGACGACATCCGCGAGGCCCGTGCCGACTGGGAGAGCGAGGTCCCCGAGGGAGGCGAACGGGCCGACCGGTTCGCGACGGTCTCGAACCACGAGGTCGACCGGCTCTACACCCCCGAGGACGTCGCAGGGATGGATTACCTCGAGGACCTGGGCTTTCCCGGTGAGGAGCCCTACACCCGGGGACCGTACCCCACGATGTACCGCGGACGGACGTGGACGATGCGCCAGTTCGCGGGGTTTGGCACCGCCGAAGAGACCAACGAACGGTTTCATTACCTGATCGACGAGGGCCAGACCGGGCTCTCGACGGCGTTCGACATGCCGAGCCTGATGGGACTCGACTCGGACGACCGGATGAGCGACGGCGAGGTCGGCCGGGAGGGCGTCGCGGTCGATACCCTCCGGGACATGGAGATCCTCTTTTCGGGCATCGACCTCGCGGAGGTCTCGACGTCGTTTACGATCAACCCCTCCGCGCCGGTGATCTACGCGATGTACGTCGCGCTCGCCGATCAACGAGACGTTCCCCGCGAAAAGCTTCGGGGGACCCTCCAGAACGACATGTTCAAGGAATTCATCGCCCAGAAGGAGTGGGTAATCCCGCCCGAGCCCTCGCTTTCTCTCGTCACCGACGTCGTCGAGTTCAGCGCGAGCGAGACCCCGAAGTTCCACCCCATCTCCGTGTCGGGCTACCACATTCGAGAAGCGGGCTCGACGGCGGTCCAGGAACTCGCGTTCACGCTCGCCGACGGCTTCGCCTACGTCGAGGACGCCACCCAGCGGGGCCTCGCGGTCGACGACTTCGCCCCCCGCCTCTCCTTTTTCTTCAACTGCCACAACTCCTTTTTCGAGGAGATCGCGAAGTACCGCGCCGCCCGGCGGATCTACGCTCGGGTGATGGACGACTGGTACGGCGCCGAGGCCCCCGAATCGAAACGCCTGAAGTTCCACACCCAGACCGCCGGCCAGTCGCTGACCGCCCAGCAGCCGCTCAACAACGTCGTCCGGGTGACGATCCAGGCGCTGGCGGGCGTCCTCGGGGGAACCCAGAGTCTGCACACCAACAGCTTCGACGAGGCGCTCGCTCTCCCCTCCGAGCAAGCGGTCCGGGTCGCGCTGCGGACCCAGCAGATCATCGCCGAGGAGTCGGGCGCAGCAGACATCGTCGATCCCCTCGGCGGCTCCTTTGCCGTCGAGGCCCTCACCAACGAGGTCGAGGAAGAAGCGATGGAGTACATCGAGGAGATCCGCGAGATGGGCGAGGGGTCGGTCCGGGAGGGCGTCCTCGCGGGCATCGAGGAGGGCTACTTCCTCCGGGAGATCCAGGAGGCCTCCTACGAGTACCAGGAACGCGTCGAGAGCGGCGAGGAGGTCGTCGTCGGCGTCAACAAGTACGCGATCAGCGAGGACACGAGCCCCGACACCCTCTCGATCGACGAGGGGACCCAGGAGCGCCAGCTGAACCGGCTCGCGAACGTCAAGGCCGAGCGAGACGACGGGGCGATCGAGGAGCGGTTAGCGGAACTCCGGGCGGCGATCGACCGCGGCGAGAACGCGATGCCGTACATCGTCGCGGCGGTGAAGGCGTACGCGACGATGGGCGAAGTCATGGGCGTCTTCGAGGACGTACACGGCGCGTACTCCGAACGCATCGGGCTCGCCTGAAGGCCCACGGAGCGGAAGCCGGCCCTGGGATCAGCGACGTCACACGGGTAGAGACTCGCCGGCGTCGGACCCGCTCCGACGAACCGTCGCCCGGAGGAGGTGGAGCTCGACGCTGAAGACCCCCGCATCGCGTCCGAAGGCGTACCTGCCCTCCGTCTCCAGAGAGCGCCGGCTGAACACGGTCGTGAACCCCCTGACCTGTCCGCTGTCGAACACCGACCGGCCGACGTAGCCGACGTACTCGTCGGGCCGGGAGAGAACCGACGGCTGCTCGCCGACGGGGGACGTAAGCATCGCCACCGAGATCGGCGCCGGCAATCGCTCCATCAGTTCGAACCGTAGTCCGGGTCGGTAATCGTCCATCGCGACCAAGACGAACGGCTCCGAGTCCGCCTCGGTATCGGTAGCCTCGCCGTCCGTGGCGGTGGCCGGGCCGACACTGGCCGACTCGTTCCGACAGCCATCACTGGCGTGTTCCGGAACGTCGGTGCCGGCGAGAACCACGCGCGAAGGGGCGATGTGTTCCGACATTGGCGTTCGAGACGAAAACGGAAACCGAGACCCCTCAGTCGAGTTGGGTCGAGAGGAGGTTGAGCGTGGGGCTGAACATCGATGCGTCCTCGCCCAGCGTCCCGCTGTCGTCGGCGCTCAGGTTCTCGTCCTGGGAGAACAGGAACGCGGTGATCCCCGCACCGTCGCCGATGTCGTAGCGGATGACGTATCCCGAGTAGTCGTCGGGCTGGGAGATCTCCGAGACCGTCTCGTCGTCGTCCTGAAGGCAGTTGACCGTCGTGGCCTGTTCGAGTTGGGCGACGACCTCGAAGCTCTGGCCGGGATGGTAGTCGTAGGCGAAGACGAGGACGTTGCCGTCCTCCTGGAGCGCCATCAGTTACCGCCCCCGTTTCCACCGCCGTTTCCGCCTCCATTGCCGCCGCCGTTTCCGCCGCCGTTGCCACCGCCGTTTCCGCCCCCGTTGCCGCCGCCGTTGCCGCCTCCGTTCCCGTTGCCTCCATTGCCGTTGCCGTTTCCGTTCCCTCCGTTGCCGCCGCCTCCTCCGCCGAGGTCGGTCGAGAGGAGGTTGAGTTCGGGGCTGAACATCGAGGCGTCCTCACCCAGCGTCCCGCTGTCGCCGCTGCTGAGGCTGACG